>NZ_VIKZ01000001.1:0-85284 GCF_009711985.1 Dolichospermum sp. UHCC 0260
GAATCTGAAAATTTAGAATAAGCTTATTTACAGAAGAAATAGGCGCACCAGCGAAAACTAGAAAATAAAGAGGAGGAAGAAGGTAACCGTTCAGGGGGGTAGAAGAGCGATAGCGTAAGCGCTGCTGCAAGCAGTTCGTTAAAAATTACCTCCAAAATGTGATAAATTAAGTGACATGGAACTAAATCGCGTCAATCACTTAGAACAGATACCTCCAGAAGATTGGGGTAAGACTCCAGCCAGCGTCAAGAAACTGGTGGAGGAAATGGCGCAGGAAATAGAACAACAGTCAAAGAAACTAACGGAAGTCCTAACAGTTCAAGAACAGCTATTAGAAAAGATAAATAGGAGTTCCGTTAACTCATCATCACCACCATCAAGTGACCCACCGGGATTTGGAAAAAAGCCTGTCAAACAAAAAAGCAGCAAAAAAAGAGGGGGTCAAGCAGGTCATAAAGGAAATAGCCGAGACTTATACCCAATCGAAGAATGTAGGGAAGTCATAGAACATCATCCCGAAGAATGTGTAAATTGTGGAGCTACCCTGACGGGAGTTGATACAAACCCCTATCGTCACCAGATAGTAGAAATTCCACCCATCAGTCCCATAGTGATAGAGCATCGTCTACATCAATTGACCTGTAAAGGATGTGGCACAAAGACCCGTGGGACATTACCAGAAGACGTGAATCCAAGTGGTTACCGAGTCAGAGTTGTAGCTCTAGTGGCACTGCTAAGTGGAGTCTATCGCCACAGTCACAGAATGGTACAAAGTGCGATGGCAGAAGTGTTTGGAATTTCAATATCGTTGGCAACAGTCAACAAACTCAGACTAGAAGCAAGTAACGCAGTGGCAAGTTGTGTAGATGAAGCCAAAGAATATATCCAAAATGCCCAAGTTGTTGGAGCAGATGAAACCAGCTTTAATCAAGGAAACATTGACGGGTTTAATCCTGAACAGAGAAAAGCTTGGCTATGGGTTGCAGTCACACCTCTGGTAACATTTTTTGAAATTGCTCTGACTCGTTGCACCCAAGGGGCAAAGAATTTATTGGGTGAAAACTTCAGGGGCATTTTGAACTCCGACCGTCATGGTGCTTACAACTGGGTCAGCTTGGAACGTCGGCAATTATGTTGGGCGCATCTGCGACGGGAATTTATCAAAATCTCGGAACGAACTGGAGTATCGGCAGAATTGGGAACTGCACTGGTCAAACAGCAGGAGAAGTTGTTTGAACTTTGGCATCGAGTTAGAGATGGTACTTTAAGTCGGAGTAGGAAATACATTTTTAACAAAACTATTTTCTTAAATTCTCTCTGCGTCCTCTGTGCCTCTGCGGTTCGTTTTCCAAAATTAGATTAAATTACTCAATTACCGTGAAAACAGATACAATCTTCTATAGCTTATTTCAAGCATTTCCTAGCATCTTCTTTGAATTAATTAACCAACCTCCCACAGAAGCGGGTACGTATGAATTCACATCTCGTGAAGTCAAACAACTGGCTTTTCGTTTAGAAGCAAATTCAGGCTTTACAAAAAGAGCAATCTCAGGAATAAGGGAATTCTCTCGTTCCCATGCTCTGCGTGGGAATGCAGTTGAGAGGCTCTGCCTCTATTATAGGAGGTAGAACCTCTAAGATGGCATTCCCAGTCTGGAGACTGGGAACGAGAGAATAATGCTCTTTATCGGCACCCTCAACAGGTCTAGAATTAAAATTAACTTTGTTCTCTTATTTTACCCAATCCGTGACTACTACACCCCTCTCTCCGAATTTCTCACAAACTGCTTCAGTCCCCGATATTCTAGGACGTTTTGGCCGCTTTGGTGGTAAGTACGTTCCAGAAACCCTGATGCCGGCGTTAGCTGAACTAGAAACAGCATATCAGCAATATCGCAATGAACCTGGTTTTCAAGCCGAATTACAAGGTTTATTAAAAGATTATGTCGGACGAGCTACACCTTTATACTTTGCCGAACGCCTTACCGCTAATTATGCTCGTCCTGATGGTACAGGGGCGCAAATTTACTTAAAGCGGGAAGATTTAAATCATACTGGCGCACATAAAATTAATAATGCTCTCGGTCAGGTGTTATTAGCTAAACGCATGGGTAAAAAGCGGATTATTGCCGAAACCGGTGCAGGACAACATGGCGTAGCTACAGCCACGGTTTGCGCTCGGTTTGGTTTGGAATGTATTATTTACATGGGTGTTCACGACATGGAACGCCAATCTTTAAACGTCTTCAGAATGCGGCTGATGGGTGCGGAAGTTCGTCCAGTGTCTGCGGGTACGGGAACGCTGAAAGATGCCACTTCTGAAGCCATCCGGGACTGGGTAACGAATGTAGAAACTACCCATTACATCCTCGGTTCTGTGGCTGGTCCCCATCCTTATCCGATGATGGTTCGGGATTTTCACGCGGTGATTGGTGAAGAAACTCGCGTTCAAGCTCTGGAAAAATGGGGACGTTTACCTGATATCCTGGTGGCTTGTGTGGGTGGTGGTTCTAATGCTATGGGACTATTTCACGAATTTGTCAAAGAACCATCTGTGCGGTTAATTGGAGTAGAAGCTGCTGGTGAAGGTGTGAATACTGGCAAACACGCGGCCACTCTCACAAAAGGCCAGGTTGGTGTATTGCATGGTTCTATGAGTTATCTTTTACAAGATGATGATGGTCAAGTTATTGAACCCCATTCCATTAGTGCTGGTTTAGATTATCCTGGTGTGGGACCTGAACACAGTTATATGAAAGATATTGGCCGGGCTGAATATTACAGTGTGACGGACGCTGAGGCTTTGGACGCATTCCAACGACTATCGAAGTTAGAGGGAATTATACCAGCTTTGGAAACTTCTCATGCGATCGCTTACTTAGAAACTCTCTGTCCTCAACTTGCTGGTAGCCCCAAGGTGATCATTAACTGTTCTGGACGAGGTGACAAGGATGTACAAACAGCCGCTAAGTTCCTAATTCACTAAATTCTTGTAAAAAACACTTGCTTGCTAATAAATAGTATCCATGACATCTATCATTGGATACTGTTTATTAGTAATCATTTTGATTAATAATGTAGTGTAAATAACATCTACCAGTTTGATAGTCAGGGGTACTATAGCGGTATGCACTTGAGTAAAATTCTAATTTTAGAGAGGCTTATATCCAAAGGGGTGTCAAACTGTCAGCTAAATTCTGGACAAACCTACCCTTTCCTACTCTTTTTTGGGTAGGTTTTCTCTCGCCATACGTTCTATGACATCACTGATGCTTGATGCTTTTATATCTATTTGTTTTTGCTCAAGCCATTGAATAGCTGTTTGAGTCAAAGTCATTGTGAATCGTCTTTTTTCTTCTGCGTAAATTTTCTTTCTAGCCATGTTGTTATTTTTAAATACTTCATATATAATATGAGTGTAACAACATTTGAAAGGTCGAGTCAAATGCAATTAGTAGAAAAACACCTAATCAGTAAACAACATAAATTTTGGAAAGAATGTGATTATTTGGCTTTGCAATCTAAGCATCTTTACAATGCTGCTACTTATATTCAACGTCAATACTTCTTTGAAACTAATACGTATTACAACTCAATTGATATTTACCATCAAACCAAGAATATAGAAGCTTACCGATATCTTCCAACTAAGGTTAGTAAACAAATCGTACGGAGAGTTTCAGAGGCTTGGAAAGGTTGGTTAGCCGCATTAAAGGATTGGGCAAAACATCAGGGTAAATATCTTGGCCAACCGAAAATGCCCAGGTATAAGCATAAAGAGCGTGGTAGAAATATTGTAATCTATCCAATAGATGCAATATCAAAACCAGCGTTAACTAAAGGTATTGTGAGACTATCTCAGTCTAATATCCAAATACCTACTATTGCTGGTAATGTAGATCAAGTAAGGATTGTACCTAAGCTAAACTATTATGTTATTGAAGTAGTTTACACAGTAGATGAGCCTGTTAAATCAACCGATAAATACAGTGCTGGTATAGACCTTGGTCTAAATAATTTGATGGCTATAACTTCCAATCATTCCGGTATTAAACCGTTATTGATTAATGGTAGACCATTGAAAAGTATTAACCAATTCTTCAATAAAAGAGTAGCTAAAGCGCAATCAGTAGAAGCATGGAGACAAGTTAAAGAATTAAATAGTAAGCGTGACAGACGGGTTGATAATTATCTCCATACTGTTTCCCGTAGAGTAATTGATTGGTGTCAGTTAAATGATATTAGTCAATTAATCATTGGCAATAATTTAGGATGGAAGCAAGACATTAATATTGGGAAAAAGAACAACCAGCAATTTACCAAAATCCCTCATGCTAAATTAATCAGTTTATTGTCTTACAAGGCTAAGTTAGCAGGTATCGAAGTTGTAATTACTGAAGAAAGTTACACATCCATTGCTAGTGCTTTAGATGGTGACAATCTGCCTGTTTACCAGGATAAATCAGATAGTAAACCTACTTTTAGCGGTAAACGGATTAAAAGAGGTTTATATAAAACTTCCAGTGGTAAAATAATCAATGCTGATACCAATGGAAGCATGAATATAGCTAGAAAAGTAATCCCAAACTTTATGAATGGGATAGAGGGATTGCCGTTTATCCCTGTAGTCTTAGGTCTTTGGTCTAAGATTGCAAACGTAGTTGTCTAGTATTGTCTATCCTTAGGTAGCTTTGTCCAGATTTCTATGAGCGGTTTACTCCTGAATGCTGGAAGCTGCTATATCTAGACTGATTTAAATTGTGAAAATTTGATGATCTTTTAGTTCATAATTAGCAAATAGTATCCTGGTAAGTATTCTGATAATCAGAAGATAGGGTATATATTCAATAAATCCATACATTACTTAACTTAAACCTCTATGTTACGACAAACTGCTTTTGGCATTGCTTTAAGTACGCTTGTCCTTGCTAGTGGCTATATGACTGCTGCGAATCCAGATAATAGTTCTGCTAAACAAACTGGCCGATATCAGCATTCATCACTTGTGACAAGTCAAGCAAAAATATCTAATCTTACTTTTCAAACTACTAATTTAGAACTAGCTGTTTTTACTCAAATTAATCAATATCGGGCGAAACGGGGGCTAAAAAAATTAAATTTAAACGGAAAGATCAGTCAGCAAGCCAGAATTCACAGTCAAAATATGGCTAGTGGTAAAGTTCCTTTTAGTCATCAAGGATTTGAACAGCGGGTAATGACTATTCCTCTTAAATACAGTAGTGCGGCTGAAAATGTAGCTTATAATACGGGATATAGTAACCCTGCCAATGAGGCGGTTTCTGGCTGGTTAAAAAGCCCTGGTCATCTGAAAAATCTTCAGGGTAAATATAATTTAACTGGGGTTGGTGTGGCTGCTAATGAACAAGGAGAAGTTTATTTAACGCAAATATTTTTAAACACTAATACCAGCGGACAAAATTAAGAATTATGCCCTTTGTGATGAAGGGGCATAAATCAATTTTTTAATTTTTAATTTAGCATTTTTAATGAGGCGTTAGCGAGAGTCCTGTTGTCTGGCAAAATGAAGATAATTTATATTTGATAAGTTCATGACATTACCAGATTTTCAAGTTGGCGATGGCGATTTAAATGATGCAACTCTTTCTGAGTATTTAAAATCCCCAGCTATCGCTGTTGATACAGAAACAATGGGACTTTTACTTCAGCGCGATCGCTTGTGTCTGATTCAACTCTGTAACCCAGAAGGACAAGTTACTGCTATTCGGATTTCTAGGGGACAAACAGTAGCACCAAATTTGCAAATTCTCATGGAAGCAACCCATATTGTTAAAGTTTTTCACTTTGCTAGGTTTGATGTTGCCACTTTACGGCAGAATTTAGATATTGTTGTGCAACCGATTTTTTGTACTAAAATTGCTAGTAAGTTAGCCCGGACTTATACAAATCGTCACGGACTAAAAGATGTGGTTTTAGAATTAGAAAAGGTGGAGTTAGATAAAAGTTCCCAATGTTCTGATTGGGGTAATGCTAGTAATTTATCTGATGCACAATTAAGTTATGCGGCTAATGATGTCCGTTATTTGTTAAGTGTCCGAGAAAAGCTCACAGCTATGTTACAACGGGAAGAACGTTGGCAAGTTGCCCAAGAATGTTTTCAAGTTTTATCAACAATTGTTAGTTTAGATTTATTACAATTCAAGGACTTATTTGAACATTGAAATATCTAAATTTATAATTTGATTTGGAGTTAATTGACTTTTGGGCTGGGAATTAGCCAGCCTATTGTTTACTTAGAATTTACTAAAGTTAGTAATTGCTTCTGTGATTTTATCCGCAACCTCATCTACAATTATGACTCCCAACTCCCCCAGAAGCGCGGGTACGAATACTCAAACTGTTGGTTTCCACTTCCTTCGCACCAACCACGGCCATGACAGGGATTTTATCCTTTTTGGCGTTGCGAATCAACTTACCCAAGCATTACTGTGTTTAATCATTTATTTAAACTCCTATAAATCTTTTTCTACATCCAATATCCTTTTTCCGTAAATCACAGAGTTTATGGAAAATAACGATAAAATTCCCGACGGTGTAGAACGCGCATCACTTCTATTACATCTCCATTAACTTCTATGCCAACACGATAATCATTAATGCGAATGCGATAACGACCACTATAACCTCGCATAGCTTTAATATCAGGAATCTCTTCCAAAGAATTGATGTTTTCTAGAGTTGTAAATGCAATTACGTAGATGCGTTGGTATGATTCTGAACTCTTCAATTGTTTCAGGTCTTTTAAAAAAGCCTGACGGTATTGGACTTCCAAGATTATTCTTCCTCAAGATAAGCTAAGGCTTTACTACGATTTAGTAATGGGGTATTCATAGATTCATTCATAGCTTTGTTCATACAATAGTCTTCTACTGCTTCAGCAAGTTCATCCAAGGAAGCATCTTGTGTAGGTAGTAATTGTCTCCAGATGTCAATAGGAATTACCACTGCAATAGTATTTCCTTCTGTGTTGGTCAGATATTCAAGGTTTAGCATTTGTTACTCCAAAATTCATTCTACAAGGTTGGGTTTGAGTTTGTGGTACTGGGTTTCACAAACCTAAACTAATTTTATCCTTATACTTCCCTTCTTCTGTTGACAAAGTAGTTTTCCAGTTTTTAATTTGTTTATTTGCTTTCTTAATGTCCGATTGGTATCTACTCTCATTTGTACTCGTATCAATATGTTTGCACTCCACGGCTATGGGAATAGGATGTCCATGTATATCTATTTTAAAATCAGCCAAACCCTCATCTTCAGTTGCAGTTAATTGAAAACCTTGCTTACTTAAAAACCAAGCTCCAAAAGAAAGTTCTGTCATTAAGCTTGAAAAAGCATCTGTTTTTTCATTCTTTAACTGAGATTCTATGTTCTGTTTAACCTTTAAATCACCATAGTTTGCAAAATCTCCTAGTGAAAAATGGGTAGTATTCCCTCCACTAATTTTTGCAAAAATATAGTTATCAAGCAATATGGAAGTAAGTTCAGCTAGAATATCACTATTTTCAGGAAATTTAATAATTCCACCTTGTTCAATCATTTGTTGGCAAATTCGATACTTATTTACTGCTGGATGATTTGGCTGTCTTTGACATAGTTTTAGCCAATCTTCTTTAGCAAAAAGCTCTTTAATTAACCTTTGTTGAGAAGTAAAATGCTGAAGAGAATCTGACATATCATAGAATTGCACCATATATAGGATTCCTATTTGACTGGATTATAAGTTTACATTAGTTAATGCTTGATACAGCGGTTTCCGCTCTTATGAGGTACAAAGTTGAATCATGAAACTCTTGTAGTGCGGGCATACTATGGCTAACGCCACGCTGCGCTATCGACAAGCTCAGTACAAGTCTTGCCCGCTAGATATGTACCTCATAACACCGGGAAGTGCTGTATCTGAATTTTGCGGGTTGGATATTAACCAAACTAGACTTTTATAAAAGTTGTGGAAGACCAAACTACTTGATAAGCCATTTATTCAACCGTTCTTCTACTGCTAATTGTGAAATAGTTCCCTCTCTATCAGATACTTCTAAACCACGACTAACTTTTTCAATTACATATATTACATATAAATGATATTGAATATCTTCAATTGAACAATCATCTGGAAGTTGCTGTAAAAGAGATTGAACCTGATTTTTTGTGGTACTCATAATTTGATTTTGAGTTAATTTACTTTTGGGCTGGGAATGACCCAGCCTATTGTTTACTTAGAATTTACTAAAGTTAGTAATTGCTTCTGTGATTTTATCCACAACCTCATCTACAATTATGACTCCCAACTCCCCAGAAGCGCGGGTACGAATACTCAAACTGTTGGTTTCGACTTCCTTCGCACCAACCACCGCCATGACAGGGATTTTATCCTTTTCGGCGTTGCGAATCAACTTACCCAAGCGATCGCCACTGGTATCCACTTCTGCCCTAATACCCAACGCCACCATCTTAGCAGCCACCTCTTTGGTAAAATCTAACTGAAGATCACCGACAGGTAATAACCTGATTTGTACAGGTGCTAACCACAGAGGAAAATCACCCGCGTACTCTTCAATTAAAATTCCAATTAATCGTTCCAAAGAACCAAAGGGCGCGCGGTGAAGCATTACCGGACGTTGACGCGAACCATCTTCCGCCACATATTCTAAATCAAACCGTTCTGGTAAATTATAATCTACCTGCACAGTTCCCAATTGCCATTCCCGTTCTAAAGCATCACTGAAGATAAAATCCAGCTTGGGTCCATAAAAAGCCGCTTCCCCAATTCCTTCAAAATGCTCCATTCCCAATTGTTGCACAGCGCGACGAATTGCCCCCTCCGCTTTATCCCAAGCTTCATCAGAACCGATATACTTATCACTAGCTGGGTCACGGAAACTCAATCTAGCTTTAAAATTCTTCAATTGCAGACTTTTGAAAACGCTCAAAATCAAATCTACAACATTGAGAAATTCACTGTCTAGCTGTTCGGGAGTGACAAACAAATGAGAATCATCAACGGTAAAACCGCGTACCCTGGTTAAACCACCCAATTCTCCCGACTGTTCATAACGGTAAACTGTACCAAATTCTGCCAAGCGCATCGGTAATTCCCGATAAGAGCGCAATTCACTCTTGTATATTTGGATGTGGAAGGGGCAGTTCATCGGTTTGAGGACAAAACCCTGTTCTATGGCTCTTGCTTCCTCATCTTCAGCCATTAAAGGAAACATATCTTCCTTGTATTTCTGCCAGTGTCCTGATGTTTTAAATAAATCAACTCTGGCAATATGGGGAGTAACTACAGGTAAATAACCCCGTTTTAATTGTTCTTTTTTGAGGAAGTCTTCTAAAATCGTTCTTAACAAAGTCCCTTTGGGAGTCCACAAAGGTAAACCAGGACCAACTAAATCGGAAAAGATAAATAATCCCAGTTCTTTACCCAGTTTACGATGATCACGGCGCAGGGCTTCTTCTTTGCGGCGTTTATACTCTGCTAGTTGTTCGGGAGTTTCCCAAGCTGTGGCATAAATACGCTGTAATTGAGCTTTGTTTTCATCTCCGCGCCAATAAGCACCAGCAACGCTTTCTAATTCTATAGCTTTGGGATTAATTTCGCTGGTATTTTCGAGGTGAGGTCCAGCGCACAAATCCCACCATTGCTCTCCCAAATGGTAAATTGTGATGGGTTCTTGTTTGATATCTCCGAGAATTTCCAGTTTATAGGGTTCGTTAATGGCTTCAATGCGGCTTTGTGCTTCTTCGCGGCTGACTTCTTCCCGAATTAATGGTAATTTGCGATTAATAATCTTCACCATTTCTTTTTGAATGGTCTTTAAATCCTTATCGCTAAAGGGTTCTGGACTATCAAAGTCATAATAAAACCCATTTTCAATCCAAGGACCAATTGTGACTTGCACCTTGGGAAACAGCTTTTGTACTGCCATAGCCATGATATGGGAAGCTGTGTGACGAATCTTTTTTAGTGTTTCTGATTCGCTGGTTCGGGGTAAATAGATTTTTTCGACTGGTTGGGTTTCTTGATTTGGGGACATTGGCTATTAAACTTTTGACGAAGTGTTAAAAATAGAGTTGACGAAAAATATCTTTACAAAATAAATAATAGTCCACTGGCTATGGTTTTTCCTAATTTAGCCCAACTACAGGCTGCTGGTAAAAGCCATACAAGACAAAATTAAATTCAATCGAGTTGTCAGAGAACAGGGAACAGGGAACAGGGAATAGAAAAATTTTCTTCTTTCTTCTTTCTTCTTTCTTCTTTCTTCTTTCTTCTTTCTTCTTTCTTCTTTCTTCTTTCCTCCTGACTCCTGACTCCTGACTCCTGACTCCTGACTCCTGACTCGGTGACTCGGTGACTCCTGACTTCTTCCTTTAGAGGTATCCAGGTTTACTCCCAAGGAGCTTTACAAAACTATTGCCAAATTTATATAATCATGCTTCAGATACCAAGTTACATATTTTTTAAGTTTTTTTATGTAAAAAGTTATGAACTGATTGTTAAGGATCGTAAATAACGTTAATATAAATAGACAATTAAGAAATATGATTCTCATATATGGGGGACTCAAATCTACCAAACGCTGATTTACTAAAATCAGTCTTAGAACCGCTGTTAGAGGATTTTCAAGATTGGTTTGAGCGATATCGTCAAATTCTGGAAAATGAGAAAATCCAATTCATGAGTGAACAAGAGCAATTTGACTTACTAAAACGAGTTAAAAATGCACAAAATGAACTCAAAACGGCAAGAATGTTGTTTAAGGCAACTGATCAACAAGTCGGACTTGATATGGCAACGGTAATGCCTTGGCATCAATTAGTTACAGAATGTTGGAGTGTGGGAATGCGTTTAGGTCAGTCAAAGGAATAATCAACCTGTTGGCAAAATCTGAATCCAGTGGAAATTGTAAAAATATTAGACAATTCTTAACATTCTTTTCATAAAAAAATAATGTGCCTCGTGTTACCTTAATATCAATATAAGGATTGCACCATATAACATAAGCACATAAGTAAAGAATCTTACATTCTTTCCTACCGTAAATTATTTATTTGCGGAGTTTTAGGTTTTACATAGATAACATTTTTACCCTTTGCTGTTCTGGAGGAAAATTCAATGCTACACCTACTTTATATTTTAGCTTTCACCGTTTTGGCATTTATGGCTGTTGGTAATTTAATTCGCAATCTGATCATGTTCAGTTTTGACAGAGAACGAACTTATTCTAATAATCAATCATCACCAGGTGGCTTTGGTTATTATGCAGCTAGAAGGCAGTATGTCCCCCATCCTGAATTGTTAGATAGTGCAGGTAATATGATTAAAGAACCGCTGTTGGTCATGCGTTCAATTAATGTTGAAGATGCACGGGAACAGTTAGATGCTCTTTATGAATCCTCTCCTAGTCAAAAAATTGATCGCTCAGAAGGAGCATAATTGATAATTTGCAAAATTTTGAACTATATAGAGGTTTGGTAATACTAAACCTCTATAATTGTAGGGGCAACCCCTGTGGTTGCCTAGCCAATGTGGTTCAGCGGAGTCAGGAATTCAAAAAGCAGAAAGAATAATCTCAAACTTAAAAAAGTTGTCGAGTCTCCAATTCCTAATTTTCTAATTTAGATTCCAAAGCTTTTTTTTGCATTGTTTTGAAAATATTGTAAAACCCATTAGCGCGGGAAGGTGTCAAACTTACATTTAAGCCAGTTTCTTGAATAAAATCAGGAGTAAGTTGGATTATTTCTGTAGGTGTTGATCCATTTAATCCTTCTATTAATAATGCTAACAAGCCCTTAGTTAATTGGGAATCAGAATCACCCTGAAATATGACTTTACCGTCTTCTAATGATGCCGTAACATACACTTGAGAAACACAACCGGGAACTTTATTTTCTGGGAGTTTACCAGATTCAGGAAACTCTTGTAGCTTTTGAGCATACCAAATTAACTGCTCATAGCGTCGTTTTGGTTCTGTAGCGCGTTGAAAGCGGTGGACAATTTTATTTAGTGCAGGTGGTAAGGAATCAAGAGTTGAGGACATGATCAATCCAGGAAATAATTACTCTTATCTTAGCAATTACCAGCCCTTCTAGATACCATTTGGATCACAACAAATATCAAAAATTGCTATTAAGTATAGCACTTGTTCATATTGTCAAATGAAAACAAATGTTAAAATTTGCTACAAAGTAAGCAATGATATAGATTTTTATTAATCAATATTTAGATGATATTGACAAGCATCCGCAAATATCAGGAGTAAATTAGATGTTGACTTCAAGCTTACTAGCTACAGCTACCGCATCTCTAGAATGGAGTCCTAATATTAGCATAATTATGATTGTTGCCAATATTTTCGCTATTGCTGTAGGCAAATTTACGATTGAGCATCCTCATGCTAAACCAGAATTACCAGCACCTCAATTTTTCGGTGGTTTTGGTTTACCTGCGGTACTAGCAACTACTTCCTTTGGGCATATTTTAGGAGCAGGTATCATTTTAGGGCTACACAGTATTGGTAAAATCTAAATTTTACTGATTAAAAATTAGGGAGAGGAATTTATTTTTCTTCTCCCTTTTTTTATAAGGAAGAACGCCGAAAACCCTTGAAAATGTGGCTGACTCAGGAAGCCACATTTGGGCTTTAGACAAGGGATGAAGGCTAGAGGCTTTCCTTTATCCTGCATTGACGTTAATTTGAAAATTTGAAATAATTTCAAATTTTAACTTACCTTTGGGGGTTAAAGTCCCCTGCTTCTACAAGCAGCGGGTTTTGCGTCGGGGTAAAATCCCCGTTGCAAAACGTAATTCTAAATTCTAAATTCTGCATTCTTTTAATCCATATTCGTGATAGAATTAAATTGTCACTAAAGACATAAAAAGCTACCGAGGGACTCTCGGAAAGTTACGCTTGTCAGATATGATTTCGCCCGCCAGGGCAAACGAAATCAGGGCAAGAACCCAAATATTTAAGGAACCCTGCCTGAAACTGGGATAACTGAGGGATATAGACTGAAACTCTCTATAGAATCTCCGCGTCTTTAGACCGGAGAGTGTCAAGCTATAGAAATTAACTTTGCCTAGGCAGGAGTTAAAATAGGCGATTATGGTTTGTCTAAAGCATTTGATTTAGCCGGTTTAAGTGGACAAACTTTAAACAGGCGTTGTTAGATTGTATGTAAACCATCAAATAAAGAAGTTGTCAGTAACCCAGCCCTAAAGGGACTGAGTTTCCCGCTTACCGCGTGATCTTATGAGTACATTATCAAAAATACAAGAATTACCATCTCAATTGATTACACCAGAAAATTTTCAACCTTATGGACAGGTAATATATGCAAGTAAAGATGGGAAAAATTTTGATCAAGAAGATGCCCAGTTAAATTTACAAAATGGTATTCCTCATTTTTATATTATGCGGTTGCAGAAAAACGGACGGAAATTTCACCAAATTACTCGTCATGTCAAATGTACTCAATGTTTAGGTTCATTGGATAGTAAAGACTGGTTAATGGCAGTTTGTCCAGCTAATAATGATACGAATGCACCTGGGTTATCAGAACTTGCAGCTTTTCGGATTCCCGGAAATTGTTTTATTAAATTAGATATGGGAACTTGGCACGCAGGCCCATATTTTGATCATGATTTTGTAGATTTTTACAATTTAGAATTGAGTGATACAAATGTGGTAGATCATTTCACTCATAATTTTCTCAAAAGTCATAATTTAGCCTTTGAGATGATTTAAAATAAGATCCCCGACTTCTTAAACAAGTCAGGGATCTGGATATTTTGGATATGTGTCTATATCCATGAAGTTTGAATAATTCTTTTTAGTGAAGTTTCCTTGACTAATTCAGCAGCTTGGTTAACTTCTAACCATTTTCTTTCCCTTGCGGTAGCTTCTGGCCAATCTTCTAATACTGTTTCCACAGGTAATAAAAATAAATTTACTTGATAGGTATTCCCCCGTTTTCGATATTTATAATTACCTAACTCTTCAGTTGTGACTCTACCGACAACTCCGGCTTCTTCCCATGCCTCCTTCGCTGCTGAATCATGGGGACTCATACCTTTACAAAGTCCCCCTTTAGGAATTACCCAACCTTGACGGCTACGAGTAGTAATTAATAAAACTTCAACTTTTCCATCGTTGATTCGATAGGGAATAACTCCAGATTGTTGAAAAACTTTGTTGATTTTGCGAGTCATGGTGGTAGATTCCTTCTGAATGAGTATTTTTGATTTCCAATGTGTATTTGTTAATAATGTGCCACTAAGGCAACTTTCAAAATCATTAATCTGATTTTGAGTAATCTTAACTATAAATTCAACAACTTTCCTGAAAAATCCGGAGTATGATTTACCTCACGGTACTTACTTTTATGATTTCATGATCCAAAATACGTTAAAATTCAAGCAGAGTAAGCATTTTCTACTTAAATATCCTCATGCTAGAAACTCTAGAAACCCAAATTTATCAACTTGAGCAATTTGCCAACACCCTTGTTGCGAACCAACTCACCCACCTGAGTTTCGTGAGCATTGCCATTATTTTTGCGGCTGGCTTGCTGACCAGCCTTACGCCCTGTATGCTGTCTATGCTGCCCATTACCATTGGCTATATTGGCGGTTATGAAGCTAAAACTCGCTTACAAGCAGCAGCCCAATCAACTTGGTTTGCGTTGGGATTAGCAACTACATTAGCAGGAATGGGCATCGTCGCAGGTTTAGTTGGTAAAGTCTATGGACAGATAGGAATTGGTTTACCAATTATTGTCAGTATTATCGCTATTATTATGGGACTGAACTTATTAGAAGCATTACCCATCCAATTTCCTTCTTTGAATGAAACAAATTGGATTTCTCAAGACTTACCTCCCGGAGTCCGTTCATACTCTATCGGCTTAACATTTGGGTTAGTGGCTTCCCCCTGTAGCACACCAGTTTTAGCTAGTCTATTAGGTTGGGTTGCTAATACTCAAGATTTAGTTTTAGGTGCGGTTTTACTACTTGCTTATACAGCCGGATATGTAACTCCATTAATTTTAGCAGGTACGTTTACTGCTGCCATTAAAAAACTATTAGAATTGCGCCGTTGGTCTGGTTGGATAAATCCTATTAGCGGTGTATTATTAGTAGGCTTTGGTGTTTTTTCTTTACTTTCTCGGATTCCTATTGGTAGTTTCTAAGCAATGACTTCAGATCAGACAACATCCACAGAATTAAGTTGGTGGTTAATACCGGGGCGTTTTATCCGTCGGGAAGTTTTGCCTGTATTAACTGATTTACGTTTGGCAATTATTCTATTGTTAATTATTGCCTTATTTAGTGTGAGTGGTACGGTAATCGAACAGGGGCAATTGCCTGATTTTTACCAATCTAATTATCCAGAACATCCTGCTTTATTTGGTTTCCTTTCTTGGAAAGTTATTCAAGTAGTTGGGTTAGATCATGTATATAGAACTTGGTGGTTTTTGAGTTTATTAGTTTTATTTGGAACTAGTTTAACGGCTTGTACTTTTACTCGTCAATTACCAGCCCTCAAAGCTGCTCAAAAGTGGAAATATTACGAAGAACCTCGCAACTTCACAAAATTAGCTTTAAGTGCTGAATTGGAGGGTGTTTCTTTGCCATCAATTACGCCAATTTTGCAGCAAAAAAGTTATCGAATTTTTCAGGAAAAAGATAATATTCTTTATGCCCGCAAAGGTATAATTGGTAAATTGGGACCAATTATTGTCCACATTGGGATTGTCGCTATTTTGCTGGGGGGAATTTGGGGAGCAATGACGGGATTTATGGCTCAAGAAATGATTTCTAGTGGCGATACATTCCAGGTAAAAAATATTGTTGATGCTGGTGCTTGGTCTTCTCAAGATGTGTTGAAAGATTGGTCTGTGCGTGTCAATCGCTTTTGGATTGATTACACACCGACGGGAGGAATTGACCAATTTTATTCAGATATGTCTGTGCTGAATAATGAGGGCAAAGAAGTTAACCATGAGAAGATTTATGTTAACAAACCGCTGCGTTATCATGGTGTGGTTTTCTATCAAACAGATTGGGGAATTTCCAGCGTTCGGGTGAGATTAAATAAAAGCCCAATTTTCCAATTACCAATGGCACAATTAGACACCAAAGGTAAGGGTAGACTTTGGGGAACTTGGATTCCGACTAAACCAGATTTAAGTGAAGGTGTTTCCCTATTAGCCAAAGATTTGCAAGGCATGGTATTAATTTATGATGCTCAAGGTAAGTTAATAAATACTGTGCGGGCAGGAATGTCTATCCCTGTAAATGGGGTAAATTTGCAAATTTTTGATGTCATGGGTAGCACGGGTTTACAAATCAAATTTGATCCTGGTATTCCTATTGTTTATACTGGTTTTGCTTTATTAATGTTAGGTGTGGTGATGAGTTATTTTTCCCATTCTCAAATTTGGGCTTTACAAACAGGCGAAACTTTATATATTGGTGGAAAAACTAACCGCGCTCAAGTTGCATTTGAACAAGAAGTTTTGGAAATTTTAGACCAACTTAGTGCCGTCAAAAAGCCCTAAATTTAAGATCTCCGACTTCTTAGAGAAGTCGGAGATATAAGATTTAATTAAGCTGTGGTGAGCATTTCTGACCGCATTTGTGCAATTAATTTATCTAAATTACCTGTATTTAACCGATAACTTAAAGGGTGAACAATTAACCGGGCTGTACTTTCATACAAAGTCGCAATCTCAATTAAACCATTTTCCTTTAAAGTCTTTCCCGTCGAAACTATATCAACAATTGCTTCTGACATTCCCGTAATTGGACCTAATTCCACAGAACCATACAAAGGGACAATTTCTATCGGTAAATCCAAACCTTGGAAATATTCTCGCGCACAATTTACATATTTAGAAGCAACTCGACCATGGGCCGGTAAATCTAACGGGGATTTGTAGGAACTAGCCGCTTTTACAGCTACAGACATTCGACAATATCCAAATTTCAAATCCACTAATTGGGCAACTTGGGGCTGTTTTTCTCTGAGAACATCGTAGCCGACAATTCCCAATTGTGCTTGACCATATTCTACATAAACAGGCACATCTTGCGCTCGCACTAATAAGGCTTTCGCTTGTCCACTAGCATCAGTAATTTGTAATTGGCGGTTTCCTGATTCTAAGAAAGCACTAAAATCTAATCCTACAGATTGTAATATGCGGAGACTAGGTTCAAGTAGTCCCCCTTTTGGTATTGCAACAGTTAACATTCTTTTTTTTGGTATTCTTAATGTGTTTGCAGTTCACTATATTGAGAATATATCTATATTGCCATTAGCAACAGAATGAAAATTTTATTAGTTGATGATGAAGTTGAGCTAACTGACCCTTTAAGTCGTCTCTTGACCCGTGAAGGTTATAGTGTTGATGCTACTTATGATGGGACAAGTGGCAGTAATTTGGCAGAAATAGGCAGTTATGATTTACTGATTTTAGATTGGATGTTACCGGGAAAAACAGGGTTAGATATTTGTCAGGAATTACGCCGTCAAGGTAAAACAACTCCTGTACTATTTCTCACGGCAAAAGATACCCTAGATGACCGTGTACAAGGTTTGGACGCGGGCGCTGATGATTATTTAGTCAAACCTTTTGAATTGCGGGAATTACTGGCAAGAGTCCGGGCTTTGTTACGTCGTACTGGTACAGAATCTTATAGTAGCACCACAGGAAAGCTAGTTGTAGCCGATTTGGAACTTGATATAGAAAATCAAATAGCTTATCGTCATGGGAGAATCATAGAACTCTCTCAAAAAGAAAGTCAGTTGTTACAATACTTCATGGAAAATGCTGGAAAATTACTGACGCATGGTCAAATTTTGCAGCATTTATGGCAAAATGAGGAACAACCTAATAGTAATGTGATTGCGGCTTTAATTCGTCTGTTGCGTCGCAAGGTAGAAGGAGTGGGTAAAACACCAATGATTCATACTGTTTATGGTAAAGGTTATCGTTTTGGTTCGACTGGAATTGAATAAACCAGGACATAAATGATCACAATTTAATTCTGATTGATATACTAAATCTATCCAGAAATATGAACTACTAACTCTCTCATATTATTCTGTTGACGATGTTCCCAAACATAGATTCCTTGCCATGTTCCTAATACCAAATGACCACGATTAATGGGAATTTGTTCGGAGGTATGGGTTAAAACTGTACGGATATGTCCTGGCATATCGTCTGGTCCTTCAGCATCATGAATGTAATGGTTTCCTTCTGGGACTATTTTGGCCATGAAATTAGCTAAATCAACTAATACATCAGGATCAGCATTTTCTTGAATTACTAAACTAGCTGAGGTGTGACGTAAAAATAAACTACAAAGCCCAGTTTCTATACCAGATTCAGCAACAATAGCTTCAATTTTGGCGGTAATATTGTGAAATGATTTTCCATGGGTGGAAACTCTTAATAGTTTTTGGTAGTGGGTCATAATCCTCATGGTGTAATATCCCCGACTAATTTTTCAATGATATCAATAAATAATGAATCAATGGTAGAAGTAGGGGATCTGAATACTTACAAATAATCTATCACAGCTTTAGCTATTGTTTCATTGCCATTTTTATCAATGATTTTAGTTTGCTTCGGTGGTTGGGGTGACTGATAAAGAAAATCCCAATCTCCTTGAAAAAATTCCGGTACTGTGAGAATTTGATGATGATTGTAATTAGTAATTCCTGCTAACATAAAAGCAGCTTCGGCAAAATCATCACGAGGTATAGTTACCACTGGTACATCTAAAAGGGTGGCTTCTGAAAATGTCCCATAACCAGGTTTAGAAATAATTCTGCCACAAATTGGCATAAAATCTACAGGACGGTATTGACGATTTGTAACTTTAATTAAGTTAGGTAAATCTGGGGCTGAAGCATCAAAAGTAATAAATTGCCAATCGGGAAATTTGTTGATATTTGTATAGGGAATTGCTTGTAAACCTAAACCCCCAAATGTTAGTAAAATTGTTTTTTCTGGAGGTGTACTTATTCCCCAATTGGTGCGTAATTTATCAATAGAAAAATGGGGAAAACCACCAGTTAAGCCTACATCTGTAATGTTGGTAAATGCTGACATAGGTTCATGGAAAGGAAGACGAAATAAAAGGTCGCATTTTCCATACCAATCACTAATCCAATCAGCCATTTCTGTAAATTCTCCTCCCCAATCTCGATAGATAAAATCCCAACCAAAATTACTAATCATCCAACAGGGGATATTTGTAGCTTCAGCAAATCCGGCAGCGAGAAAAGGAATATCTGCCAAAATGAGATTAACGCGATTTTGACGAATAAAATTAACTTCTGAAGCAATTAAGGATTTGTGATTTTTTTTAATTTCTCGTAGTTTTTCCAAAGTTGCTGATTTATCCATTGTCAAACTATCAACTTGAACAACACCTAAATCAAACGCCCGTGGACGTAAAATGAAATCACCTTCTATATAAGATTCTAGTAACCAGCGAGGTGCAGTAGTAACTAGAATTAATAACGCTTCAGGACATAACTTTTGGATAGTGTTAGCTATGGAAGCTGTGCGGGTAGCATGACCAAAACCGTGATTGGTAATTGCTATATATATAATTGGTCGTTCCATGATTTCAAAAGAAAAAGGTTAAAAAGTATTCGTGTAGGTTAGGTTGATGCAAGAAAACCCAACATTAAAAATCATTTGTTTTGTTGGGTTTTCCCCAAAGCTATTACTCCGCGTTCACGCAGTGTCCCGCAGGGATACGTTCACGTTTCACAACCCAACCTACTTGATATTGCTGCTATTAATTGGTCAATTTCCGACTCTAAAGTTAGATAATGAACACTCACCCGAATGCAATTAGGATTGGCAATTGTTCGTGTTAAGATATTTTCAGACTCTAGAGATTGCACCAATTTAAAACTAGGTTGATTAGTTACTTGAAAAGAAACCAATCCACTTTCTGGAGGTGAATTTTTTAAACATTTGACATTGGGTAAAGAGTTTAATTTTTGCCAGAGATAATTACTATTTTGGCAAATTTGCTCATATCGTTCCTGTGCTGTTCCCCATTGTTCATGAATTGTAATTGCTTGCTTTAAACCCACATATAATGAAGTTGGTAAAGTGGATACTTCATATCTGCGTCCATCTGGTTGCCAACCCGTCGGTTGGGCTTGATTATTAGTAATTATCCCACTCAAACCAATAAAGGTAGGGTGCAAACTTTCCCTCGTTTCAGGACGCACATATAAACCACCCACACCCGCAGGACCACATAACCATTTGTGACCAGTAAAGGCATAAAAATCTACACCCAAAGCAGTTAAATCTAAAGGAATCACACCCACTGATTGAGCCGCATCTATCAATAACAGCGAATTATTACTTCTGCATACTTCGACAATCTTATCAATAGGTAAAACTTGACCAGTATTCCACAAAACATGACTTAAAACTACTAAGCGAGTTTTGGGACGGAGATTTTCAGCAATAATACTGATAGGATCACCTTCATTTAAAGTAGCCATTAAGGGACAAGTGGTAACTTCTACTCCAAACCTGCGGGCAATTTCCTGGGCTGTAGCAATTACTCCAGGGTGTTCGCAGTCGGAAAGAAGCAGATGATCACCTGCGTGCCAATCAATCCCCCACATCGCAATATTACAACCTATCGTGACATTACCTGTGAGAGTAATTGTGTTACTTGGTACATTTAATGTAGATGCAATAGCTTCCCGACTGGCTTGTATTTGCGGTGCGATCCAAGCATAAGCATCACTCCCAAAAGGACCTATACTTTGAATATGTGCCTGAGATTGGGTGATAGCATCCATAACCATTTGCGGCATTGGACCCTGTCCTCCGTAGTTAAAATAAAGCTTATTACTTAAAGCGGGAAATTGTGAGCGATGATGATGTAGGTTATTCATAAAATAGGTTTGCGGTTTTTGATCTAATCTATTGATATATACTTTTATCAACAATTAATCAACATTAACTTTTACATCAAAAACTATGAATTGGTGGCAACGACTCAACAAAAACCCTCTAGCACGAACTGGGGCAATTGTCCTCTTCTCTTTGTATTTAGCAGTAATTGGTGCTGATTTCATCGCTCCTTATAACCCTTATGATTCACAAACCAATGGTTCACTACTCCCACCGACTCAGATTCATTGGGTATCTCAATCAGGGCAGTTTATTGGACCCCACGTATATCCTACAACACAAGGCGATACTAACTTAGAAACTGGGGAAAGAAAAATAATTATAGATCAGACAAAACCTTCACCATTACGATTATTTGTGACTGGGACAAAATATCAATTATTTAATTTGAGTATTTCCCTACCTCCAAAATGGCAGGAAGTCACAATTATTCCGGGTATTTCTTTAAATTGGCATTTGTTTGGCGTTATTGGTGACGCAAAATTGAATATTTTGGGAACAGATGAACAAGGACGCGACCAATTTAGTCGCTTGTTACATGGTGGTCGAATTAGTATGTTTATTGGTATTTTCGGGATTATCATTACCTATCCATTGGCATTGCTTATTGGTGGTATTTCCGGCTATTTTGGCGGAATAATTGATAGTATCATCATGCGTTTAGCAGAAGTCTTGATGACCTTTCCGAGTATTTATTTATTAGTAGCATTATCAAGTATTTTGAGTCCAAAATTAACCAGCACTCAGCGATTTTTACTAATTATTTTGATTACTTCTGTAATTAGTTGGGCAGGTTTAGCGAGGATAATTCGCGGACAGGTATTATCAATCAAAGAACTCGAATTTGTGCAAGCAGCAAAGGTAATGGGTGGTAATCCTATTTATATTATTGTTCGTCATGTTTTACCACAAACTGCAACTTACATTATTATTTCTGCTACTTTAACAATTCCTAGTTTTATTGGAGCAGAAGCAGTATTAAGTTTAATTGGTTTAGGTATTCAACAACCAGATCCTTCCTGGGGAAATATGCTTTCTTTAGCTAGTAATGCTTCTATTTTAGTGTTACAACCTTGGCTAATTCTACCACCAGCAATTCTAATTATTATCACCGTTTTATCATTCAATGTATTAGGTGATGGTTTGAGAGATGCTCTTGACCCTCGTAGTGTGCAAAGATGATTATGAGTGGGTTAAGCGACAGCGCAACCCAACAAATGTTTTAATAATTTATGTTTAATAATGTTGGGTTTCCTTGCGTCAACCCAACCTACATAACTAATACCTAATTCTCGGATCTACATAAGCATTGAGAATATCAATTAAAATACTTGCACTCACCACAATTGCTCCAAAAAATACTAACACACCCTGAACTGTAGGATAATCTCGGTCGGAAATAGCTTGATATAAACGATTTGCTAACCCTGGCCAGGAAAATGTCACCTCTGTTAAAATTGCTCCACCTAATAAGGAAGCAAATGTTAATCCTAATACTGTAATTACAGGAATTAAGGCATTCTTTAAAGCATGGGAAACTAAAATCTTATTTTCAGAAATTCCCCGCGCTCTAGCCGCTTCTATATAATCAGCTTTTAAAGTTTGTTTTAAATTAACTCTGACAATGCGTTCAAAAATACCACTTAATAAAATTCCCAAAGTTAAACTTGGTAAAGCTAAATGATGTAAAGCTGTAAAAAATTGACTTAAATTCCCACTTAATAAACTATCAATTGTATATAAACCAGTAATATTTGTAGGTGCAGGAAGATTAGGAGGAAACCGATTAGAATTAGGAAACCAACCCAATTGAACTGAGAAAACTAATTGTAATAACATACCTGCCCAAAACATCGGTAGTGCATAGGTAATAATCCCGAATAACCGCCCCCCAATATCAAAAGCAGTTCCCGGACGAGAAGCGGAAATAGTTCCCACTAAAACGCCAACAATCAGCGCCACAGCCATACTCGCAAATGCTAATTCTACGGTTGCTGGAAAATATTGACCAATTATTTCACCTACATTTTGCCCGCGACTGGTTAAAGAAGTTCCTAAATCAAATTGCAGTAATTTACCTAAATAATTGAGATATTGTAACCAAATTGGTAAGTCCAAACCAAGTTGTTTTCTTAATTCTTCTTTCGCACTTTCTGGCGCTCTTCCTCCTAAAATAGCATCTGCGGGATCTCCTGGCGTAGCCCTAAGTAAAAGAAAAACAATGGTGATAATAGTGAATAGTTGCAATGGTGCAAATAGCAACCGGGAAAAAATGTAATACTGTAATGCTTTAGAACGAGACATATTTATTAATTAAAAATTTAAAATTCACAAAAACCTCGTTCCTTGTCTCTGACAAGGAATGCAGCCTTGAGGCTCTGCCTCATCTAATTAACAAGAGGCAGAGCCTCTAAATGGCATTCCCAGCCGGAGTCTGGGAACGAGAGAATGGCATTCCCAGCCGGAGTCTGGGAACGAGGAAGAACCGGAGTCTGGAAGGAATTACCAATACCTACTTTTTAATTGTTTTGTAAATTAGGTTTTGGGTAGGATCAAGATTGACATTGGCTACGCCTTTTTGAGCAAATACAAAATCTTTGCTTTGCCATAAAGGGATGTAGGGAACATCAGTTAATACTTGGGTTTGAATGTCGGCAAATATTTTTTTCCGGGCTTCAGGATTTTGTTCTTTGCGTTGTTGATCTATGAGTTTATTCATAGCTTCACTATAATAGAATGACCCCTGAGTTTGACTACCACCGGTTTCGCAACCTTTAGTAACTGAACCTTGTTCACAGGCTAAAAATGGCTGCACGTAGTTGTCTGGATCTAAAAAGTCTGGATACCAATTAGTTAAGGTGCTGGGATATAAACCTTTGGAAATTTCTTTATAGAAAGTTGCACCTTCTACGGTTTTAACTTCAAATTGCAAAATACCATCCATTTTAGTATCAGCCAGGGATTTTAAGGTTTGTGCAACTAAACTGCGAGTCATTGAACTTGCAGGATACCAGATTTGCACTTTTGCCGGATTTTCTTGGGAAAAACCAGCAGCGACTAAGGATTTTTTGGCTTCTGCAAATTTACCATCACCATATTTATCTTTAAACAA
Source organism: Dolichospermum sp. UHCC 0260 (assembly GCF_009711985.1). Classification (NCBI taxonomy): domain Bacteria; kingdom Bacillati; phylum Cyanobacteriota; class Cyanophyceae; order Nostocales; family Aphanizomenonaceae; genus Dolichospermum; species Dolichospermum sp. UHCC 0260. Next base: position 24,122 of record NZ_VIKZ01000001.1, read on the forward strand.
TGGCTGGGAAACATTGAAAGTTGTGGGAATCATGCTATAAAGAGGATCAGCCTGTGATAATAATACCCGATCATTTAATAATTTACGATCAACTAATGATGCGATCGCTTGTCTTACCTCTACTTGATCTAAAGGTTTTTGATTGCGATTTAAAGTCAGATAAGTAACTACACTACCTTGAGCAGATATAGCTTGCCAATCTCCCTTTTTTGCACTTGCTTCTAAACTCTGAATTTGATCTGGTTGTAAGGATAGATAAGCCACATCTATCGCACCAGTTTTAAAGGCATTAAATAAGTTGACTGGACTGGTTTGAATTTGGACATTGACACCTTTGTTTTCTGGTTTTGTTCCCCAATATTTATCAAATACATCAAACTTTAAGGAATCAGTTCCATATTTGGCTAATTTATAAGCACCAGTTCCTACAAAAATATTTGGTTTAAATTTTCCCGCCCCAATTTCATAGGATTTTGGTGAAACCGCACAGACTCCAGAAAATGCTAACAATGAAGGAAAAGCTGCAAAGGGTTTCTTCAGTTTAATTGTTAACTCATACTCTCCTGTGGCTTTAATTGAAGCTACGGTATCGGAAAGTAGGAAGGATGGTTTACCTTTGTTTTCGATAAAGCGTTGCAGACTAAACTCCATTGCTTTGGCATTGAAGGGAGTATCATCATGAAATACTACTCCTTGGCGAATAGGAATAGTATAAGTTAAACCATCTGCACTCACTTTTGGTAATGCTGTGGCCAATTGTGGTTTAATTTCTGTACTACCTGGTTCGTAAGTGTACAGGCGATCGCTCATATTAAATACTAAACTCAAAGATCCCAATTCATACGCATCAGCAGGATCAAGAGTTCTTGGCTTTTCCGTTGTCCCTACGGTAATCCGACCATCACCCGCAGGAGCATTTATAGCATTAGGCTGTGGTGCATTTGTTTGCTGTTTAGGAGTACAACTAACAACCAATAATAGACAAAGACAGAACAAAGATAGGAGTTTTGTCATCCTACCCCATTGTTTAATTAGCAAGGAACACCAAGTGATCATTATTAAAATATTTTCAATCAACGGTCAGTCATTATAGCAGGGAAGAGGGAATATTGATCTTTTTCCCATAACTTAATTACATAACTCATAATATACTCAAATTTTTTAATAAGTTATGTATTTGAATTGGGTAATTTTCCTAAATCAAGATGGATTATTCTATTATTAGAAAAAACCCTGATCAAAACATTTAAAAAAATTATGGTTTTAACAGCTTCCACAATGTTGCCTCTAGGCACGAAAGCACCAGATTTTCATCTACCAGAAGTAGTATCTGGAAAAATAATTTCTCTTGATAATTTTGCCGATAAAAAAGCATTGTTAATCATGTTTATTTGTCGTCACTGCCCATTTGTTAAGCATATTCAACAAGAATTAGCCAGATTAGATCAAGATTACAATAATAGTGACTTAGGGATTATTGCCATTAGTGCTAATGATGCTAAAAATTATCCCAATGATGCCCCAGAATCATTAAAAGACATGGCTATAGAACTGGGGTTTGATTTTACCTTCTGTTACGACGAAACCCAAGAAACGGCAAAAGCATATACAGCAGCTTGTACACCAGATTTCTTTTTATTTGATAGCGATAGAAAACTCGTTTATCGTGGACAATTAGATGATAGTCGTCCTAGTAATAATCAACCTGTTACAGGTAAAGATCTAAGAGCAGCTATTACCGCAGTCTTAAATAATCAACCTGTAATAAGTGAACAAAAGCCCAGTATTGGTTGCAATATCAAATGGAAATCAGGTAATGATCCTAGTTATTAAGGGTAATTGGTGATTGGTAATTGGTAATTGGTAATTGGTAATTGGTGATTGGTAATTGGTAATTGGTGATTGGTGATTGGTAATTGGTAATTGGTGATTGGTAATTGGTGATTGGTGATTGGTAATTGGTGATTGGTGATTGGTAAAACTCTTACCTGTTCCCTGTTCCCTTTAATGCTGAATTTCCAAATTGAGAATATAACACCCTAATTGGATTTTTCCTGTCCACAATTCGTATTCTAAACGGAGATTCTCTGGAAAAGGATGCCCGCTAAGAGTAAAACTTTTGGTAAAATTACGCAAACGGATAGGTTGATGGGGTTGTAATGATTCATTTGGCAACCAGAAACGACTAATGCCATAAACACCTAATTCCCAAAAGTGACGGTAACTGACTTGTGCATTACCTTGCATTGTCATAATTAACCGCCGAGATGAAATTTCCAGCCATAAAATTCTGGGACTGCTAGGAGGAGAAAAATTGTTTTTAGTTGGGTGAATTGTATCTTCTGGATTGAAATAACTGCCTACCTCACAACTAATCAGAGGTGGTGCAGTTAATAGTAAATGAAATTTATCTGTATCCTTTTGAATTAAAGTTCCAGCAGTGTCAACCACAGACCAAATCGGTAAGTCCGTGGAAATCATTGATAAACATACGGGTTTGCGGTGGTGAGTTAGCATGAGAGTGTGAGGGATTAAAAATGAAGAGTAAAAGTTTAGCGATTTTCTAAATTGCCAGTTTTGCCTATTATTTAACGTTACGGCTGACGTTTTTGGTGAAAGCAACAAAACACAAGACATTTAAGCAAGATATCTAATAAATAGTAAAACCTGCTTCATCGTTAGCAAATATTTTGATTTGTTAATCTAAACCACTCAATATGGTATTACCTGTCACCTGCTATCTACCGAAAGAAGGATTATAGTTGCCAAAAAGCGGTAGGATACTAAATTGGAAGTGAATAGTGATAAACAAGTCGCTGTTTAGCTTTTATTCTATTCAAAAGTCATTGTATCCTAATGTCAGCTATTGTTATTAATTTAGAAACTCAAGCAAACTCTTCTGATCACTTAATTATTCAGCGCCCTGCCTCTGGATTGTCTTTGCAGGGACGTATCCGAATTCCTGGAGATAAGTCTATTTCTCATCGCGCTTTGATGTTGGGTGCGATCGCTGAAGGTGAAACTCAAATTCAAGGACTGCTGTTAGGTGAAGACCCCCGTAGCACTGCGGCTTGTTTTCGGGCTTTAGGTGCGGAAATTTCCGACTTAAACACAGAATTAGTCAAAGTCAAAGGCATCGGTTTAGGCAATTTTCAAGAGCCTATAAACGTCTTGGATGCGGGTAATTCTGGGACAACGATGCGGTTGATGTTGGGATTGTTAGCATCCCATCCAGGGCGATTTTTCACGGTGACTGGTGATAGTTCTTTGCGATCGCGTCCCATGTCTCGTGTTGTCAAGCCTTTGCAACAAATGGGGGCGCAAATTTGGGGACGTAAAGGAAATACCTTAGCGCCTCTAGCCATTCAAGGACAAGCCCTCCAACCCATTCATTATCATTCTCCCATTGCTTCGGCTCAAGTTAAATCCTGCATTCTCCTCGCGGGTTTAAACACCCAAGGACAAACCACCGTTACTGAACCCGCTTTATCACGGGATCACAGTGAACGAATGTTAAGGGCTTATGGAGCAGAATTAAGTATAGATCCAGACCGCAATAGCGTCACGATTACAGGTGGGGCGAAACTCTACGGACAAACTGTAATTGTGCCTGGTGATATCAGTTCAGCGGCTTTTTGGTTAGTGGCTGGGGCGATCGTTCCTGGTTCAGATTTGGTAGTGGAAAATGTCGGTGTGAATCCTACCCGTACTGGCATTTTAGAAGCATTAGAACTCATGGGGGCAGATATTCAACTAGAGAACCAACGGGAAGTTGCAGGAGAACCTGTGGCTGATATTCGCGTCCGTTCCGGTGGTTTAAAAAGCTGTACCATCGCTGGTGATATTATTCCCAGATTAATTGATGAAATTCCCATTTTGGCAGTTGCAGCGGCTTTTGCTGAGGGGACAACAATTATAAGAGATGCGGAGGAGTTAAGGGTCAAAGAGAGCGATCGCATTACCGTGATGGCACAACAACTCAATAAAATGGGGGCAAAAATCAGCGAACTACCCGACGGGATGGAAATCACCGGCGGTACTCCCTTAGTCGGTGCGGAAGTAGATAGCCATACAGATCATCGCATTGCCATGAGTTTAGCGATCGCAGCCCTTAACGCTACTGGTACAACTACCATTCACCGCGCTGAAGCTGCTGCTATTTCTTATCCCAACTTCACAAACACACTACGGGAAATTTGTCAATAATTTTTAGGGACAGGGAATAGAGGACTGGGGTATAATTAATAAACAACAAATATTCTTAATCAGCATTATGACTACAGTTGCCATTTTACCTATATCAAATGCCAGTGGTGAAAGGTCTTATCGTGCTATTGCTGGAGATAAACAGTCTGTTGGCAAAACTGCCGGTCAAGCTTTAGATGCTTTGACTACACAGTTAGGTGAAGTTGAATTTCGGGCATTATTAATTATTGATAACTTTCATCCTGATCAATTCTTCACTAGAGATCAACAAGAACGTTTATCCGAACTAATGACTATCTGGAGAATAGCACGAGATCAAGAACAGAAACTTCCGTCAGAAATACAAATTGAGTTAGATAATCTTGTTAATCTTGAACTCAATGCTGCTACTGCTAGAACCGCATCCTTAGCACAACAATGGAGTCAATGAATCAATTTTATCATCTTGTAGCAGATCGCGCCATAACTAATGAAATCTATAGATGAAATTCGTGAACAACTTAAGTCAGGAAATTTTGAATTTACTCGTCATGGATTAAAACGTTTAGTTGAAAGAAATATCAGTCGCTCGGAAATAATGGAAACAGGAGATAATGCAATTATTATTGAAGATTATCCAGATGATAAATACTCTCCTAGCTGTTTAATTTTGGGATTGACAATTAATAAACGTCCTTTACATTTACAGGTATCAAGACGAGAATCTGATATTTTAACTATTATTACTTTATATGATCCTGATCAAACTGAATGGATTGATTATTCCCAAAGGAGGTTATGATGGAAAGTTGTCATATTTGTGGTTCAGATAAATTTACTGAAGAATTAGTTAATGAAACTTTTGAAATCGAAGGTAAACTAATTTTAGTGGAGGGTATTCCAGCTAAGGTTTGTTCTCGTTGTGGAGAAATAACCTTTAGTAGTGAAACTGCTGAAAATATTCGTTTAATGTTGAATAGTAATCAAAAATCTCAGAGAAAAATTGAGATTGATGTTTTTGCTTTTTCTGCTTAACTGATAACTTGAATATTCTTGTATCATATGAAACTGAATCTGATTTCAATGATTATCTTTCTAATTTAGAAAATTATGAAGCTAGATTGGCTAAAGGAGAAATAAAATCATTTCGTTTCTTGTCTCCATGCTTCTTGACGAATGGACTCAGTAGTAATATTTCTATTTTCCCAGATTCCTGCCAAAGAAAAAAAATCTTGCTCATCATCAGATATATTTGTGTTATCTTCTATTACTTCTACAGAGTTAACAAAATCTAAAGCAGAAATAAGTTTTAATAGCATCTGTGCTTTTTCTTTATCAGCAATTTGAATGATTAGTTGTTGCATATTTGTTTTTTAGTATAAAACTATTGTAATTAGGCATCTCCGGTAATTAAATGTGCGTGGTTTGAAACCCTTGTAGAGACGTTCTATAGAACGTCTCTACATTCATTTTCGGAGATGTCTATTGTACAACTATTTTTGTTTAGTTTAGCGGAAATTATCAAAAATTATCAAATAATAAGCCAATGTTTGCGGTATTTGTTTAATTTGGCAATTTTAAATATCTGATGTATAATTTAGATATATCTTAGTGAAAATGACTCCATGTAATTAAATGCTATGGAAACAATAACCTTAAATTCTCATGTTGGTCAAGATGGAATATTACATTTAGATATTCCTGTAAATATTATTAATACTGATTTAACCATTACTATTATTTTAAAACCTAGTGATAATTTTCAACAGGACAATAAACAAAAGGGAAAAGGTTGGCCTGCTAATTTTTGTGAGGAAACTTCAGGATGTTTAAAAGATACTCCTTTAACTATAGATTCAGAATGTTGGGTTTCGTTTCCTCAACCCAACCTACAAAGACAGGGTTTTATTGTGGATTCATTTTAAATTGTTGTTCTTGAATAGAACGACAAGGACCAACTCTAGCCATATTAGCATTAGGAATAATACCGATTTTAGTACCATCTATGTCAAAACACTGTTTGACTCCACTAGGAGGTGTGGCTTTTAGTTCAAAACGATAATAACCATTACCATCATTAATTTGTCTAAATTGTTGTTCTTGAATAGGACGACAAGGACCAACTCTAGCCATATTAGCATTAGCAATAATGCCAATTTTAGTACCATCTATGTCAAAACACTGTTTAACTCCACTAGGAGGTGTGGCTTTTAGTTCAAAACGATAATAACCATTACCATCATCAATTTGTCTAAATTGTTGTTCTTGAATGGAACGACAAGGACCGACTCTAGCCATATTAGCATCAGCAATAATGCCAATTTTAGTACCATCTATGTCAAAACATTGTTTGACTCCACTAGGAGGTGTGGCTTTTAGCTCTAATTGGTAGAATCCTGAATTAATTGGTGGATTTGCTATACTTTTAATGCCAACCTACTTACATTAAACATGACAACAGAAACTCCACAAAAGTATCTGTTTTGTATTTTCTCATTTTTCTGTTGAGTCAACACATTTTTTGAGTTTTTTCATCGTAATTGAGGATAAACCTTTCAATGATTTTTAACTAAGTTTTCTATCAAAATAACCTCAGAACCAATAATTTCATACTTAGTCGTAAATATTTAACTGTATCTCTAACTTAATAGTAATCATTCCTATTTAGCTTCAACAAATTCTCTCAGCAGTTAGTTCTTATGTACTAAATACATCCGTTTCCTTGAGGTGTGACAGTTGTGGGTGCGGAATGTGGGATTTAAGCCAGGGATGTCGAAGTTTTATCAGGGAGTAAAATGTGGTAAAGGAGATGAATTAGGTTTATTTAGGGCTTGCTGTAATAAAATAGATCCCCGACTTCTCAAAGAAGTCGGGGATCTGAGTCTTACTTAATCACAAGTATTAAATTAAACAGCAGCTAATTCTGGACTCGGACGCTTACTGTTACGGATACTGGTAATCGCCTCAGCATAATCAGGAGCATTGAACACAGCCGAACCCGCTACAATAGCATTAGCTCCAGCTTCTAAAACTTGCCAAGTATTATTAGCTTTGAGTCCCCCGTCAACCTCAATCCAAGGATCTAAACCGCGTTCATCGCACATTTGACGCAACTTGCGGATTTTAGGAACTACGCTAGGAATAAAGCTTTGACCACCGAAACCGGGGTTAACGCTCATAATCAGCACTAAATCACACAATTCTAGGACATATTCAATTAACTCCAAAGGTGTACCCGGATTGAGTACAACTCCAGCTTTCTTACCGAGTTCTCTGATTTGTCCCAAGGTACGGTGCAAGTGCGGAGATGCGTTATGTTCTGCATGGACAGAAATAATATCAGCACCAGCTTTAGCAAAACCTTCTACATACTTTTCTGGTTCCACAATCATCAAGTGGACATCCAGCGGTTTGGTTGTAACTGGACGAATCGCCTCCACAATCAGAGGACCTATTGTAATATTAGGGACAAAACGTCCATCCATTACATCAACGTGAATCCAATCTGCTCCCGCTTTGTCTACGGCGCGAATATCGTCACCCAGACGACTAAAATCTGCTGATAGGATAGATGGAGCGATAACTATAGGTTTTTGAGATGAATTTTGGGTCATGGCTAGTGGGTTTTAAGCGTCTTCGTCTGTAAGTATCGTAACAAAATATGGAGAAATTATTAAAAATTAATTCAAAACTCAAATTTTTCAGAAAACTTCCCCCTCTTCCCTCAAAATATGCACAAAAATTGGATACTTTTTTGGAGTTTAGGTTTTTCTGGCTTGACTTTACCAGTCTTTGCTGGTGTCAAGGTTGCCAATTTTTTAGGTGCTAACGGCATTGATGCGCTGAAACTACATCAAGCTCCTTATAATTTGACTGGGCGGAAAATTGCTATTGGTCAAGTCGAAATTGGTCGTCCGGGGATGTTTGGCTGGGATAAAGCCGTATCTAAAAATCGGTCTGTATCGCCATTTGCAGTGTTTTCACGCAATGTTCCCGCCAAGTCGAATGTTGGTGTTGATCCTCATGCCTATAATGTTTCTGGTGTCATGGTGAGTCAAGATAAGGCTTTTCCTGGTGTCGCACCAAATGCTCGATTATATTCTTCTGCTGTCGGATCTACAAAAAAAATCGGTCAACCAGAGGAATGTTTATCAACACAACACATTGCATTACAAAATGGTGGTGATGTGCGGACGATTAATTTTAGTTTTGGTGAACCTCTGGAACGTGATCCCCGACCAGAAGCTATGTTAGATGGTAATGCTTTACTAACATTATGTATTGACTGGTCTAGCCGGGTTCATGATGTTGTATATTCAATTGCTGGCAATCAAGGCAAAGGCGGGATTCCCATTCCTACAGATAATTTTAACGCAATTAATGTGGCTTTTTCCTCAGAACGCGAGGGAATTTTTAATAAAGTTCACGTTTCTAATTTGGCGAGTATTAATCAAGGTATAGAAAATCGTTTAGCTGGGAAAGAATTTAATATTGGGGGGAGAAGTGCAATTAATATAGTTGCTCCTGGGACTAATATTCCTTTACTTAATCCTGATGGTAAGTTAAATAAATCTACAGGTACGAGTTTTGCCGCCCCACAAGTTACGGCTACGGTGGCATTATTACAGGAATTTGTGGATAGACAATTACGAACTAAACAACCAAATTGGACTATTGATGCTCGTCGTCATCAAGTCATGAAAGCAATATTACTCAATTCGGCGGACAAAATAAAGGACAGTGGTGATGGTTTACGGTTGGGAATGACGAGGACTTTAATTGATAAACAAAATCAAGATTGGTTAGCAACGGACGCTTATAAAAATCCTAAAATTCCCCTAGATGCTCAAATGGGAGCAGGTCATTTAAATGCCTTTCGAGCCTATCAACAATTGAATGGTGGTGAATGGAAACCTAATGCAACTGTTCCGCCTATTGGTTGGGATTATGGTATTGTTAATGCTAATTCTTCTAGGGAATATGCTCTACAAAAAGGTTTGAAACAAAATAGTTTTGTGGCTATTACTTTAATTTGGGATCGTTGGGTGGAGTTAAATGATAAAAATAATAATCAGGAATATGATATAGGGGAAACATTTATAGATAAAGGATTAAATAATCTTGATGTTTATTTAGTTAAGGAAAATGGGAAAAATAATGAAGTTGTGGTTTGTGATTCTGTGAGTGAGGTTGATAGTGTGGAACATATTTTTTGTCCAGTTCCTACTAGTGGGAATTATAAAATTCGGGTGCAATTTAAGAAGCAGGTAAATGAATCTACTCAACCTTATGCTTTGGCCTGGTGGACTGTAGGTGAAAAGTGATATAAGTAGTCGGGCAAAATTAATTGAACATTTTAAAAATCCCTAAACCAATTAATTTTGTAGGGGGACAACCCCCTGTGGTTGCCCCAAATACCGGGGTAGGCACGGGGGCGCTACCCCTACATTAAATCCAAATCTTTTATGCTTTAAATATGCTGTAAAAACTCAACTTCTGGTAATAAAGGATCATTAACAATGCCTACACCAGCAAAACTCCAACGTTTGATCAAACTACCTATTTGGGAACTAGCAAGAGATTCTACAGTCAACCGGCTGGCTAAATCAGCAGCATGAGTATTGAGATAACTCAAAGCCTCGAAATCTTCTTTAAATAATAATAAATATCCTGATGTAGCATCATCAACACGGGCTGTGAGATATTTACCATCTGTTCTTGAACGAATAATATAATAAACCATTTGACAACTAACAACTAACAACTAACCACTGACCACTGAAAACTGACAACTAACTAATTCAAATCTTCTAACTTAATTCGAGGATCTGCTGCTTTTAAAATTAAGTCAGCAATTAAATTACCAATAATCAATAATACTGCACTCATTACTAAACTCGCCATTACCAAATATTGGTCTTTAGCTAAAACAGCTTGTAAAGTTAACTTTCCTAAACCCGGCCAGTTAAAGAAATTCTCCGTAATAAATGCACCACCTAACAAACCTGCTAATTCAAAACCCAATAAAGTAATTAACGGATTAATAGCATTTCGCAAAGCATGAACATAAATCACCCGATTTTCTGGAAGTCCTTTAGCGCGAGCAGTTTGAATATAATCTTGGCGTAAAACATCCAATAATTGACCACGCATAATTCGTTGCAAACCCGCAAAACTGGTAATACTTAAAGCAATTAGTGGTAAAACTGAATGCCAAGCGATATCAAGAATTTTACCTAACCATGTCAGGTCTGCATGATTAATACTGGTCATATTACCCACCGGAAAAAGTGGAGTAGTCAGTTGAGCAAAGAATAGTAGAAATAAGACAGTAATAAAACTGGGAATACCTTGACCAGCATAACTGACTATCTGTAAAACTTGGTCAGTTCGGCGATTTTGTTTCACAGCAGCGAGAATACCTAAAGGAATGGCGATCGCCCATGTGATAATTAAAGAAGCGATCGCTAATAACAACGTGGCTGGAACTCGTTCCCATAGCAGCGATGATACAGAACGTTGATAAACAAAACTTGTACCAAAATCACCCCTTGTCAAAATTTGCTTTAACCAAAATCCAAACTGTTGTGGCCAAGATTTATCTAAACCAAATTGTCGCCTAATTTCTTCAATCCGTTCTGGTGAAATTTTCGGATTTTGCCGCAGGGTATCTACATAATCTCCCGGAGACAGCTTCATAATAAAAAATGACAAAGCAGACGCTAAAAAAATTGTCAAGAGCGCCTGTAAAAGCCGTTTTATCACATAAATAAAAGTTTCATCCGTAACTCGCCTAATTAGCCAGTCTCGACTTATATCCAAGGAAATTTTTGTATTTGTCATTAGTCATTAGTCAGTTGTCAATTATGTTTTCTAATATTGAACCAGCGAGATAATAGGGACATCAGGTAAATATTTCCGTCCTTGCAAATCCATTAGTTCGATGATAAACCCAAACCCTATCAGTTCACAGTCAATCTTTTGTACCAACTTAGCTGTTGCACTGGCAGTGCCACCAGTAGCAATCAAATCATCCACAATTAAAACTTTGCTACCTGGCACTAAAGCATCTTGATGTACTTCTAATGTATCTGTACCATACTCTAGTTGATATTCAATTGAGTGAACCGCTGCCGGTAATTTCCCTTTTTTCCGAACAGGAATAAAACCAGCACCTAATTTATAAGCAACAGGCGCACCAAAAATGAACCCTCTTGACTCCATACCAATAATATAATCTACTTGAAGTTCAATTTCAGAACATTTTTGTGCTAAAAAATCAATAGTATAACGCAATCCGTCCGGGTCGCTTAATAGAGTAGTGACATCTCGAAATAAAATTCCCGGCTTAGGAAAATCCGGTATATCACGAATCAGAGATTTTAAATCCATATTATTTACGTAAGTAGTTAGTGGTCAATGAAGAAACAAAGGGCAAGAAGCGAAAATTTTCCTAATCTCTGCCAAATCCTACCCTATAATGTCATTGACGATCACCAAGAATTTGAAAATTTAATGTATATGCAAATATTTGGGTAGAAAAACTAAGTAATGTATATAATTGAACTGCCATATCGCGCCAGCAATTAGCGGTGGACGGATAAGTAAATCAGTTTATTGGAAACGTATAAGGTATTTGATAGAATGAACGTCTCTGCTAGTGTCACATCTTTAAACATCCCAAAAGCTCAGGGAATGCCCATGATTTTGGATACTTTACCAGATCCAGCGATCGCTGGTCAGGTATGTCCAGCCAGAACTAGATTGCAAATAGATTTGATGTTACTAGCCATTGAAGCCTTAGAAATAGGCGGTTCTGAAGCCATTTTGTCCTTTGCTGAAGAATTAGACCTCCAAGGGATCATCAAAAATCGGGTAAACTTATGGCGGATGCGAGCATCTAACCCCATGCGGAGAGCGCATAGTCGCCGGCCTTTAGATATTTTAGAAGCCAAAGCGTTAGTAGTTATTGCCTGCTACATTTCTCGACGCTTAACAGTTGTGATCCGCCAACTACTAACCATATATCAACAATTGGCTGAGAAGCAGATTCCCCCAGAACAAAATTTAAGATTAGCTAATTACCTAGAAAGGTTTAGAGCGCATTTTAAAAGTCGGATGAATTCCCGTCGTTCCGGTGTCCTAGCATTAACTTCTAATGAAAAATTAGATGAACTAGCTATAGACTTATTAGGAAAATTACTATTTTGTACAGGTACAGCGGGAATGCAACGGTACTGGATTTCTCTTTTTGACGGTGAGGTAGAATAAATAGAAGTCAGTAACTCAGGGCTAAAGCCACTGAGCTTGTAAGAGTAATCAAGCAAGCTGTACTGACCAGACCACCCTGAGCGTAGTCGTTCGCGAAGCGTCCCGTAGGGTAGGGTAGCCGTTATTTGAGTCAAGACACCGGAGAATGCGACGCCCCTTCGGGGTTCAGCAGTCGCTCATGGGGGAAACCCCCAAGACCGCGCTGCTTCACTAGTTTTCCGCTCTGTCGTTTGTAATTAAACAGTTTTAAAGTCACTGAAACAGTGTTGCAAGCCTAAAAAGCTCAGATAACAAGGTCAAAGCGAACATCACCTGAGCAATCAGAGAGGCAGAAATGTCAAATTACACATTAGTTCTCGACACAAACAAACAACCTTTAAGCCCTTGTCATCCCTCGGTAGCAAGGAAATTATTAGATTCTGGAAAAGCTGCTTTATTTAGGAGGTATCCCTTTACTATCATCTTAAACAAGTCATGCTCAGATGTTGTTAACCAAGCGATAGAACTCAAAATAGACCCTGGTTCAAAAACTACGGGCATAGCATTGGTTCAGGGAGAGAAAATCATTTTTGGTGCAGAACTTTCTCATCGAGGAAGTGCAATTAAAGCTTCCCTAGAATCCCGTCGCTCACTCCGCAGGGGGAGACGAAACCGCCATACTCGCTATCGTCAAGCCAGATTCTTGAATAGAACTAGGACAGAAAATTGGTTAGCTCCAAGTTTGCAGCATCGAGTTGAGACTACCTTAACTTGGGTTAACAAACTCATTAAGTTTATTCCCATCACAAGGATATCTCAAGAGCTTGTCAGGTTTGACTTGCAACAAATAGACAATCCAGAAATATCAGGTATTGAATATCAGCAAGGCACTTTGTCCGGGTACGAAGTCCGTGAGTATCTACTTGAGAAATGGCAGAGAAAATGTGCTTACTGTGGGATTGAGAATGTTCCCTTGCAAGTTGAGCATATTCATCCTCAAGCCAGAGGTGGCACTAATCGGATTTCTAATCTTTGTCTTGCTTGCGAGAAGTGCAATATCAAAAAGGCACTCAGGATATTAAAGACTTCCTGGCTAAGAAACCGGATCTTCTCAAATGTATTCTGGCACAAGCAAAACGACCTTTAAAAGATGCGGCGGCTGTGAACTCTACCCGTTGGGCATTGTTTAGCCGACTTCAAGAAACTGGTTTACCCGTTTTCACTGGTTCTGGTGGTCAAACTAAGTTCAACCGAACTAGATTAAACTTTCCTAAAACTCATTGGCTAGATGCTGCTTGTGTTGGACAAATTGGAGAATTGGAAATTTTAACGAACAAGCCTTTGCTAATCAAAGCAACAGGGCATGGAACTCGTCAAATGTGTCGGACTGACAAGTTTGGTTTTCCATCTCGATATGTGCCGAGAATTAAATTTGTCAAAGGTTTTCAGACCGGTGATATTGTGAAAGCAATTGTTACTACTGGGAAGAAAATCGGTAAATATATTGGTCGTGTTGCAGTTAGAGCAACAGGTTCTTTCAATATTTCTGCATCAAAATTAGTTCAGGGTATTAGTTATAAATACTGCAAAATCATTCACCGCAAAGATGGCTATGATTACGCATTTTAAGATTGACGGGGATTAAAATCCCTTGAGTCGCGGCTGGTGAGCCATGTCGATAGCGTAGCGTGGCGTTAGCCATACTATCCCTCTGGTCCCTAAAGGGACTGAGTTTCCCACTTCCCACGAGGTTTTATGAATATCCAACGTAAATATAGTTTGCCTAATTGTACCCTGCTCCTAGAGGGGTTAAGTGACATGACACAGACTGCTAACTTTCAAGAACTGCGTCCCCAACTATCTATATTAGTGAATGCAGAATGCTATATATCTAGTTATACTCAACCCATTGTTGGTGGCAGGGAATTTTTTGAAAGCTTAGTTAGAGCAGTCAGCGCCTACGCCCAAGAAGTTTTAAGCAATATCCCCAACCCTCAAGTTCAGAATCATAATTCAGAGTTAGTTGAATTACAAAAAATTAACAGCAACAGCCACAGATTAACTGTTCACACTGAAATCACAGGAGACATGGGGGGAAACACCAGCGAAGGACAACCCATTCAAATTGTCCTGAACACAGTCCAATTATTTGATTTAGTTGAAGCCGTAGATCAGTTTTTTGCTGACAGCCAGACTTTACCAGAATTATCCCTAGAACTACACCCAGTTAATCGCAGTTATAGTGGTTCAAATCAAACCTTACTCAAACAGGCAATCCCGGCTACCATGGGCGTATCCAGTCTAGCCGTAGCTGCATTGGCTTTTAGCTTAATTCCTGCACCTCAAGTCAGTCCACCTCAAGTCAACCCAGAGGTTGAGTCCAGCACTTCTATTCCCACGCCCACAGTAGCAGTAACCCCTACAACTACACCCACAACTACACCCACAACATCAGCAACCCCTACCGCAGTTCAAGATTTAGAAACACTTTTAAAGACAGTTCCAGAAATAAAAGATCCATCTCAATTACGGGCATTAAATCGCCAAGTTTATAACCAAATTCATCCAGCTTGGGTAAATCGCTCAGAATTGCCAGAGGATTTAGTCTATCGTTTAGGTGTCGCCGCCGATGGTAGTATCGTTGGTTATAAAGCAGTCAATCAGAAAGCTAGTGACGCAATAGATAAAACACCACTACCTAAACTGCTCCATAATCCTGCTAATCGCGTCCCGAATGAACCTATTGCTCAATTCAAAGTCGTATTTACCCAAAAAAGGTTTTTAGAAATTAGTCCCTGGCTAGGATACGCCAAAACACCAGAAGTAACTGGCAAAAAAATTACTGACACCAGTAAAATCAAAGATCTAAATCAAAAGCTGTATAGTACAATTCGTCAAAATTGGAGTGTGACTCCCACCTTTGCCAGCAACTTGAAATATCGAGTAGCGGTGAATAAAGAAGGTGTGATTGCTGACTATGAACCACTCAACCAAGTTGCTTTTGACTACTTCCGGGAGACACCTTTACCCCAGATGTTCCAATCAGTTTATGGCTCAAATGTAGCTGCACCCGATAATAAAGAAGCACTAGCTCATTTTCGAGTAGTCTTTACCCCTAAAGGTAAATTAGAAGTCAAACCTTGGAAAGGATATAAGTAATTAAAAATGCAAAATTAAAAATTAAAAAAGAAGAATCCAATTTTTTAATTTTTAATTATTAATTTTTAATTATTTAGTAATTTTCCCCATATAATTACCCCAAAGTTGTGCCGCTTGGGCGCTGCTGCCAGATGTAGGGGAATTATTATCATTTCCTAGCCAAATGCCGGTGACAAGTTGACGACTGGGAATAAAACCAATGAACCAGAGATCAACATTATTATTCGTTGTCCCGGTTTTACCTGCTTCCCCTAAACCAATAGCGGCGCTACGACCTGTACCATTAGTAATTACTCCCCGCATCAAAGTAGTCATTTGATTGGCAACTTCTTTTTTGATAACTCGTTTGTTACCATTTGGATCGGTATCGAAAGAGTAAATTACCCGACAGGTTTGTAGATCTTTAAGATCCTTACAATCACTACTGTCTCGAATTTTACTAATAGCATGAGGAGGATTCCACACTCCACGATTGCTAATTGCTCCAAATGCCCCGGTCATTTCTAAAACATTAACGACACTTTGACCTAATATCAAGCCTGGAACTGCCTCCAGATCAGATTTCACACCCAACCGCTGCGCCATATCTACTACTTTATTCAAGCCAATTTCTTTTGCTACCCGCAAAGCAATGGGGTTTTCTGAAAGTGCCAAGCCAGTTGCTATATCTAAACTACCACCAGCGCCAGACCGGCAGGGTCTATAAGTAAAACCTTGCCAAGTTAAAGGACTACAAGAATAACTTCTATATGGGGAAATCCCTTTTTCCATGGCCGCAGTGTAAGCAAAAATTTTAAACGTAGAACCTGGCTGACGTTGGGCTTGCACAGAGCGATTGAACTGGCTTTTTCTGTAATCAGTCCCTCCTACCATCGCGACAATACCCCCAGTTTTCGCGTTGAGAGTCACCATTCCCCCTTGGGAAAAACCAAAATTCGAGCCGTCTTTGGTGATGGAATTTTTTAACTCTGTTTCCGCTTTGGCTTGGATAGCTGGATCAAGTTGGGTTTCAATGATATAGTTACCTTCTCTTGCTGCTGCCGGACCTAGTCTTAATGTCAGTTCTTGAAAGACGTAATCATAAAAATAGGGCGCAATGGTTTTGGCTTGTCTTTCACAAACTTTAGGGCTAATTTGGACGGTAGAACGACGGGCGCGGTTGGCTTCTTCTTGGGTGATTTTACCCATTTCCAGCAGTCGCTTAATGACTCGATTCCGATAATCGGCTGCTCCGAGTTTCCGCGGACCACTGCCACAAAAATCAAAGGCATTGGGAGCAGGTAAAATCCCTACTAAGGTTGCTGCTTCGGCCAGAGTTAATTCTTTGGCTGATTTGTTGAAATAATATTTAGCTGCATCTTCAAAACCGGAAGTATCTGCGCCTAAAAAGACTCGATTTAAGTAAGTTAGTAAAATATCATCTTTACTGTAAAAAGTTTCTAACTTGAGGGAGACGACAGCTTCTTTTACTTTCCGTCCTAAAGAGTCTTGACTACCTACATATTCACGGAATAAACTCCGAGCTACTTGCTGGGTAACTGTACTTGCTCCCTGTTGGACATCGCCGCTACGACTGTTAATCAGTACGGCTCGCAACACACCCAAGGGATCTACCCCAAAGTGCCAATAATAACGACTGTCCTCGGAAGCTACAACAGCAGAGGCCAAATATGGTCCAAAGTCAGATATTTTTTTCAGGTCTGTGTGAGCGATATTTCGCGGCTCACGCAGTGGGGTTGAGCCATCACGGGCATAAACAACCACAGGGGCTTTAGTCGCTGTAGGTAAGGGTCTGACAGAAAATTTCATCCATTCTACACCTATGGACAAGGCAATCAAAACTGTAACACCACCGATCCCATAGGCTGTCCAAGTAGCAGCTTTTACATACCAATCTGGTGGGTCTATGTATTGCACACTCACAGAAGCAGCTAGTTGAGGGGGTCCCAAGGTAATAACATCACCATGACGCAGTTCTAGAGCATTTATCCGCCTTTTGCCCAGATAAATACCGTTGGTGGAGTTTTCATCCTTGATGGTGAAAGCGGAAGTGTTTTGGGTGGAATCCCGCGAGAGTGAGAGGTGAATTGCGCTGACAACTTGGTTACGGACGACGAAATCACAAGATTTAGAACTACGTCCGAGAATATGGCGATCGCCTAACAGATTATGTTCTTCCCTTGTATTTGCCCCGGCATCATGTACTAACAGTTTTGGTACTTTAGCGTTGGGTTTGAGCTTTATGGAAGAACTTACTCTAGCTTGAATAGTACTTACTGCTTGAGTCACTTGACCAAGTAGAGTTGTTGGTTTTTGAGGAGGTTGGGGGGAACTCATAAAAAATTTTAATTACTTGGTGTTTGTTGCCATGAAGCAATTAACAGACAGACAATGCCAATACTAATAAAAGAATCAGCCAAATTAAATACGGCAAAATTAATTAATCGAAAATCGAGAAAATCAACGACGTACCCTAAGGCAAATCTATCAATACCATTGCCCATTGCTCCTCCTAAAATCAAACCATAACCCAATTGCTCCCAAAAACTTAACAATGGTCCCGATAATGCAATGGTCATTAATACTAAACTTACACCTAAAGATAGCCACCGTAACCACTCTACCTTGCCACTTAATAAACTAAAAGCTGCACCTGTATTAGTAACATAAGTGAAATGAAATATCCCCCGGAGTAAGGGCAGTGTTTGTCCTGGGTTAAAGGTTTGCACTACCCAGTATTTTGTCAATTGGTCTAATAAAAATGCTATCAAAGCAGCAATCCAGAAGAAGCGATTTTTTATCCGCATAATAAATTTGTCAGTTGTTCTTTGTTAGTTGTCAGTTGTTCTTCTTTGCTACTGACCAATGACCAATAACCAATGACCAATGACCAATGGCCAATGACTAATAAAACATTATATGTCGTAGCAGATAAGCTACTATGGTGACAGCACAAACAACTACTAGTTGCCCTGGTAGTGCAAAGCAGGAGTATTTGAGGATAGCTTGAATTAGGGATAAATTTTCTGTTCCTTTCCAAGGCAGAATATAACTAATAATTAAATAAGCAATACCGCAGATGTGAACAGTGAATAAGCCACAAAAACAACTAAAAGCCAGAGTTTCTAGCCGAGGTCTAGCTTTAAAGGCTAAATAACCACAAATCCAAGCTCCGGGAATAAAACCCAACAAATAGCCAAACTGAGATAGCTTAACATAACCGATACCGCCGCCTTCGGCAAATACTGGCAGTAAGGTTAATCCCATGACTAAATAGGCAATTTGCGAGAGCGCACCAGCATTTTGACCTCCTAAACAGCCTACTAACAGCACTGCACCAATTTGATAGCTGACACCTAATGAAAAGGTCCCAATTCCGTGCTGACTCCAGTTCCAAGGTGCGGTAATACCATAGGCTTCTAGAAAAGTACCACCCATTGTGAGGAGCAAGCCTATCATAGACCATAGCAGTTGATTTGACGCAGCAAACATTTATTAGGTGCAAGGGTTAATTAACGGTAGACGAAAAGCTAAAAATTACAACTACAAAACTATATTGGCATTTTTTTGATAAACAATAAGGTGTATCTCTAGAGTAACCCAAGAAAATAGATAAAATATAATCCTACACTAATCCTATTCGGTACAGTGTAGGATTATGCTAACTTTTAACCAACAGAAATTATCTGTGGTTGAGTTGCTACCTTTTTCATAGCTGTGAAAACTTCTTGTCTAGCCCATTTATCAGCATTTAAAATGTCATCTAAAGAGGGATTTTGTGTGTTATCATTTTGATGGCGATCGCAGACAAATTCAATACAGCGAGCAATATCCAAATAGTGAATTTTCTCTTCTAAAAATAACGCCACAGCTTGTTCATTAGCCGCATTCAACACCGCCGGCATAGAACCACCAGCCTTACCCGCAGCATAAGCCAAACCCATACAAGGATATTTGTGATGATCTGGTTCACGGAAAGTTAAATCACCAGATTTAACTAAATTCAATCTTTCCCAATTAGTGTAAATTCGCTCCGGCCAAGATAAAGCATAAAGCAAAGGTAAACGCATATCTGGCCAACCAAGTTGAGCTAAAACAGACGTATCTTGTAATTCTATTAACGAGTGAATAATACTTTGAGGATGAATGACAATTTCGATGTTATCGTAATCTACTCCAAATAAATAATGAGCTTCAATTACTTCTAAACCCTTATTCATCAAAGTTGCCGAATCTACCGTGATTTTTCGCCCCATTGACCAGTTAGGATGTTTAATAGCATCAGCAACCTTTACCTCTGGTAACTTTTCCACAGGCCAATCTCGAAAAGCACCACCGGAAGCAGTAAGTAATATTTTCCGTAAACCATCTTTAGGAACACCTTGCAAACATTGAAAAATAGCAGAATGTTCGGAATCTGCTGGTAATAGTTTCACCCCGTGTTTTTTCACCAAAGGTAACACCACAGGAGCGCCAGCAATGATAGTTTCTTTATTGGCTAAAGCAATATCTTTCCCCGCTTCAATAGCTGCAATGGTCGGTAATAAGCCAGCACAACCAACAATACCAGTAACTACTGTTTGAGAATCGCCATAACGAGCAACTTCTATGACTCCCGCTTCCCCAGCCAGTAAAATGGGCTGAGGATTTAAGTCTTTAATGGCTTCTTTGAGTTCCGGTAACTTTTCAGCAGCAGAAATGGCGGCAATTTGGGGACGAAACTGGCGAATTTGCGCCGCGAATAGCTCCACATTCCGTCCAGCGGACAATCCAACGATGCGGAATTTATCGGGGTGTTCAGAGACGATATCTAAGGTTTGCGTCCCAATTGAGCCAGTAGAACCCAGTAAAGTAATAGCTTTCACAATTTTTTAAGCATTAACAGATAATTTCAACTATAAATGGCTTGGGACTCGTTGATAAGAGCAATTCCGACAATCAATTAACTCCAATCAAAACTTTTGCTATTTTGGCCATAAATGCGTAACATTACATAAACTACCCCATCTTACTTCGTTGAAGATGGGGTTTCTACATCCCCATCAGTAAGTTGAGATTTTTGACGTGGGGTACATCAAATGTTCCAAAAAAGTATAGAAGAACTAATGCGATTTAGCCGCTATCGTTTGAAGGATTACATCAAAGGGCAAAGAGCTATGGAGCTTGCCTTATCTACCTTCTAGCTATCTTGTCCTCCTGTCAGGGAAATTGTAGAGGCTATCAAATTGGTGGATCTTACAGTTCCTCAACAGTCTATTTAGTTTGAATGCTCAAAAAGTTAGTTTGAATGGGAACTAGCTTTATACCAAATAGATTTTCCTACACCAATTTCCAGTATGCTAGATATGAAACCAGAAACCCAACTAACCAGATTTATGGAAAACCAGATTTATGGGGAAAAAGATTGTTACTAGGACTTACGCACTGTACAAATTAACCATGATGTGCATGAACGAAAATCCGTCGTTTCAGGCTTTTGGCGATTAACAATCCCCTGTTTTACCAGAAACATCAACCCCAAATGGCAATAACGGGGGGCAAATAGATTCTGTTGAGGATGGCACACCAGCTATGGTAACACCAGAACCAGCAGAGGAAGTTGTTAACAACGCGTTACAGAGCGCGTTTGTTGGGAATGGCACACAGCTAGATCCAGTTTCAGGAGAACCACTGCTTCAAGGTAGTAATAATGGGTAGATAAGTGGCTCTGTTGATAATTTAATACCGGATACTGAAATACCAGAACCTGCACTCCTAAGTGTTAATTATGGGCAAGAAAATACCTTTGTTGACAATTCTACTGCTGATGAGGACTTAAGAATCGAGGAACTCAAGCGGGTAACAAATTCGTCTATATCTCGACTCAACTCGGTCTAAAATCCAACCAGTAAGCTAAATACTGAATTAACTCATGAACTTAACACGAACAGAACAGTATGACTTTCTCCCTCGTTTCTACCGTCTTGCGATCGCTAATATTCTTTCAAACCTGATGATTCCTCTAGCGGGTTTAATCAGTGTAGCTTTTTTGGGTCATCTGCAAGAAATTGATGCCTTAGCAGGGGTTTGCATAGCTAATATCTTGTTTAACCTCGTCTATTTGATTCTTGAGTTCTTACGTATGGGAACCACTGGGTTAACCGCTCAAGCTGTGGGAGCAGATGATCAAGAGGCTGCACTGCTAGTGGGACTACGCAATGGCTTAATCGCCTTGGGATTAGGTATCGTACTGTTAATTTTGCAGTATCCTTTGCGAGAGGTAGGTTTTTCGCTCTTGAGTGCTGATATTGATGTTAAAGCTGCCGGCATTGACTATTTCAATGCTCGCATTTGGGGAGCGCCTGCTGTTTTACTGAACTTCGTTCTCATTGGTTGGTTACTGGGACGAGAGGAGAATAGTAAGGTTGTGGTACTTTCAGTTATTGGCAATGCAGCCAATATAATTTTAAACTACTTATTTATTATTCAATGGGGTTGGAATAGTGTAGGGGCTGGAGTATCTCAAGCATCTAGCCAATACTTAATGTTGTTTATCGGCATCCTCTTAGCTAGTCGGAAAGTTCAGTGGCAAGAAATCCGCGCAGTTAGCCCACAAATCATGGATTTTTCAGAGTTGAAAACTATGTTGGCTCTCAATAGAGATATCTTGATTAGAACTATAAGTGAGATGTCTGTCTTTACTATTTTTAGTAATCTGAGTGCCATGATGGGAACGATACTCTTTACCCAAAATTCTTTATTAGGACAGATAACACATCTAAATGTTTACTTAACTAACGGAATGGGATTTGCTACCGAAACCTTAAGCGGAAACTTGAAAGGTAAAGATTCAAAAGAGAAATTGTTACCCTTGCTGAAAGTTTCAGTTGCCAGCAGCTTATTGATAGGACTCACTGTAGCTACAATTTGTGTTTTCTTTCCCCAGGCTGTCTTTGGCATATTAACCAACCATACGGAAATTACTGAACATATTGATACCTATATTTGGTGTTTATGCTTCATACTTATATTCAATTCTGTTGCCTCAATGCTGGAAGGATATTTCTTAGGATTAGCAGAAGGGAAAATTGTTCGTAATGTCAGTTTGATCTCTGCTACTTTGGGATTTATCCCATCAGCTATAGCAGCTTGGTATTTTCACAACAACTATCTTTTGTGGCTATCCATTATATTATTTATGTTTGCCAAAATGGTGACAATGCTAGTGTATTTACCAAAATCTTTGAGTAGTGATACTGAAGTTAATGCAGTTTCTCTGACAACTGTTGAAAATTAAATCGGCTTAAAGAGGGAAGTGAGTTATACCAATTTTATGTAAGGCTGCACAGAATCATGAAATCCATTAATTCATCCGTATTTATCTGCATACCCTATGGCTGATGCCTCCGGCACGCTACCGCGAACGCCACGCAAGCTACGGGAAGCCGCTAACGCGGTTACATCTGCGTTTATCTGCGGTCAATTATTCTTGAAATCTTATTCTATGCAGTTTCATCTTAATTTGGTATTAGTGAGTTAATTACCACTTGCTGTCCTTCTTTTTGACCTTTGATGAAAACATTAAAGAATAAAGATTATTTTTCTAATTTTAGTTCTTGATCATATAATAATTAAAGTTTATTAAATTAGAGTTAAAATGAGAGAAGCGCCAGGGGCTGACATAATTATTCTCAACAGTCAGCAGCAAGTTTTACTTGTACTTCGAGATAATAAAAGCTCTATTCCTTTTCCTAACACTTGGGCATTCCTGGGAGGATATATAGAGAAAAATGAATCTGCAGAAGCAGCTATTCGCCGAGAATTAGTTGAAGAAATGGAACTGGAATTAGGCGAAATTAAATTCTTTAAGTCTTATTTTTGGCAAGAATGTGATGAACACATTTTTTGGACTCGGCTGGATTTAGATATTTCTCAAATAACCCTACACGAAGGACAAAAATTAGCCTATTTTAGTCGAGAGGAAATTAATCAGCTTGAATTTGCCTCTCACTATGATCAAATTCTGGCTGAGTTTTTTGATTTCTTAGCAATTAGTTTAAAATTAAGTATTGGTTAAAGCTAATGAAAAATTCAATTGCAGAAAATTTAAAGAATACACTACCAACAAATATCGCTCAGGGATTGGAAAGTGCTTTAGCTTATTTACCTGGAGGTAAAACAGCAACAATAGAAAAACCCCAATCAGAAGGATTATTTAATCATATCTTATTGATTACAACAGCCACAGATCGCTGCGTTTTTCGTGCCAGACGGGATATTTCCACTGAAGCTGGTGATGCTTATATGCAGTATATGTATGAAGCCACTGGCTTTATCCAAAATGGCGGTTCTTTTAAACTCAGAAATATTGGAGATGAAGTTGATTTTATCAAACGGGCATTAGCTGTCGGCTTACCAGTTCCTAAATTAATCCATGCAGATCAAGATTGGATGCTGATTGAATATGTAACAGGGAAAACTTTGTTGGAATTTCTAGAAACTGGAGAAGTCAAATTTTTGCCGAAGGTTCTACAAGAAATGAATTTAGCTCACAGACAGGGAATTATTTATGCTGATCGCTGGACTGGGAATGAAATGATTGATACCCAGGGAAATGTGCGAATGATTGATTTTGATATTGAATGGTTTTATCAAGGAGGTAATGATGGTACTCTGGAAGCATTAGAAATGGCATGGACTATTTTTAATGCCATGAGAGTAACTAGCAAACGAGATGAATTATTAACAATAGTAGAAACGGAAGTTTTACCATCATTAAAAGCATGGGGTTATGAAATCTCCAAAATGAAACAATTTATTGAAGGTTTATGCAAGTTTTATCTTGACCCCAATAAGCCCGGTAATCAATGGTCTTTACCAAAAAGTTTGTATGTGGCAATGGCTAAACCAGCGAATCGCTTGATTGCGATGTTTACTGAAGCTGATTAAGGGACTTCCAATTAAAAAAATACCCAAAAATTTCTTGTGGTGCGGGACGAATTGCCCGCTAATCATCAAGGACGGGCAGGATGACCATCCCACAAAATTGGGTAATTTATTTTTTGGTGTTCCCTAATCGCAGAATAATGCGTGGCATAATTCACCAACCAGCTACGCAACTGCGTATATGGCGGCTGAGTGGCGTAAATAATTAAATTGCTATCAATCAGCATTGTCTCT
This sequence comes from Dolichospermum sp. UHCC 0260, assembly GCF_009711985.1. Taxonomy (NCBI): domain Bacteria; kingdom Bacillati; phylum Cyanobacteriota; class Cyanophyceae; order Nostocales; family Aphanizomenonaceae; genus Dolichospermum; species Dolichospermum sp. UHCC 0260. The sequence continues at coordinate 48,875 of NZ_VIKZ01000001.1, forward strand.
CCCGAATAAATTGCGATCTTGACGTTGTTCACGCTGCCAAACAACTGGATCAGCAATTTCTGCAAAAGGATTTAACGCCACCGCCTGCGTCAATGCTTGCGCCAAACCTTCGCGCCTTGCTTGGTTTGAAGTGATAGGCGTTTTTTCTCGTGCTTTTTGTTCTAAGTAAACAGCATAATTCAGTAACTCCGCTTGCGATGATATCGGTAGAGCGGCAGCATGGTGTTGAATTTGTTGCAAAATAGGGTTCATAGCTAGTATGTTAATTTTGTGTGTTTTGGAGCGATTTCCTGGGAAATTATTGGTGTTACCGTAGTTTACACCGAAAGCATCTGTTCCAGGCACTTTCTCATAAAAATATGCGACACATTTTGTGCATGAAGTCTTATGGGATAAGGGATTCAGAATTAACACACTACTATAGGACTCCCTGGTAATTGATCAAATTGAATGGGTGGAATCTGCTGCTGATCAAATTTATCAGAGAGTGCTTTTCGGGTGCTTTGCTTAATTCGAGAATGGTTCTGTAAGTTGAGACTTAATAGCCAAAATCCTTCTTCAATTAATCCTCTATGTACTTCATCAAAGGTATTTTCTCCTTCATAAAAAGCGACAACACCGGGTTCTACATTGATCGCTAACATACGATCTCTTGTAGAAGGATTTATACTTAAAAACAGGTCTTTTCCCAACCTTAACGTTACACATTATCTGTAGGGTTAAACGGCCTGTTCCCTCCCTACAGATGATTGTTTGGGGTAAGTTTTACCGGAAATTAATTTCTTTCATTACTTTCACGTTATAGTAACGAGTATCTGTGAGAGAATTGGGAATCTGATTAGCTTTAAATGCTGAAGCTAAATCTTCGATCGCTTCCTTTATAGTATGTGCAGGGACAAATCCCAGTTCTTGCTTAATTTTTTCTGAAGAAATATGGTATGAACGCAGATCGTCGGTGGGTGTAGTCATAATTTCTACAGATTCTCCCACTACTTGACGGGTCATCTCGGCAATTTCCATCAAGGTATGATTTTCATAGCCAGCGTTAAATATTTTACCGTCAATCGCTTCATCTGACCATTGTAGAGATTTTAGATACAGATCGGTCATATCTTCAATATGGATATTGGGACGTTTTTGCTGACCACCAAAAACTGTAATTTTACCATTATTAATTGCGTGGTTAGTGAGAATATTCACCACTAAATCTAGTCGCTGACGGGGGGAATAACCGCAGACTGTAGCAGGACGCAAAACTAAGGTAACAAAACCTGGTTCTCGTTTACTCAATAAGACTTCTTCGCATAAAGCCTTATAACGAGAATAGTCTGTTAAAGGCATTAAGGGTAAGTCTTCTGTGACATTTTCTATTTCTTTGATGCCGTAAACACTGGAGGAAGAAGCATAAATAAACCGCTTCACTCCGGCATCTTTGGCAACGTCTACTAAGTCAAAAAAGGCATCATAATTAATCGAACGGCCTAAGTCTGGATCTAATTCAAAGCTGGGATCGTTGGAAATACAAGCTAAATGAATGACAGCATCACATCCTGGCATGATTTTTTCTAGAAGTTGGCGATCGCGGATATCGCCTTCAATCTCTTCTAAATGAGGATGATCTTTAACGGCATTTAATACATCTTTGCCATAAAGATACAAGTCTATTACCTTAACTCCATATCCAGCTTGCAGAAGTTTAGGAACTAAAATAGCTCCTACATAACCAGCACCACCGGTCACTAAAACTTGTTGAATTGGATTCATTGATTTACTCCTTAATTATCTTTTAAAATGTGGAAATTGTTTTAGCAAACTTTAATAAGCGTCCCTTGTCTACAGGCTTTTCATTTCCTAAAACATTGGCAGCGATCGCTCCGGCCAAATTTCCTAAAAATGATCCTAACTGCACAGGCAAATCTAACTTAGCACTCAAACTGGCTAGGGCAAAAAAGGCATCTCCAGCCCCGGTGGTATCTTTGACTTGTTGTGTCATGGCCGGAGTAATTTCCATCTCTCCATGAGTATTAATTCCCAAAGAACCAGCAGATCCTAAAGTTAACCAACCTTGTTGCGCCCCTAAATGATATTGCAACCGTTTTAGTAACTCTTCTCGATTACCATAACGATTAGAAAATGCCAGACGAATTTCCTGTTCATCTACACAAAATGTATCGGCTCGCTTATATTTACTAATTAGGTTATAACCGTAATTAGCACTATTAGTTTGACAGTTTAAGGCTAAAAATGGTGCTTGTGATTGAATTAATTCAATTGCTTCAGCATCAATTAATCCATGACCATAATCCGCCAAAACCACTAAATCGCAGTTTTTTAACAGTTTTTCCCAAGCATCTAAAAGTTTTTCTCGTTCTTGGGGTGCTAGTCCTTCTTCGTCTATGGAATTAATCGCAAATAATTGGGTATAACCCTTGGTTTTCCCTTGTTGTTCAATATAACGACACTTTGGTGGCAAAATTTTTATTTGTGACTGATTTAGATCAGACTTTAGTTGGTGATGATCTAGCTTTAAAGAAGTTAAATCAGTGGTTAAGTAAACAGCGCCGCATTGACGGTACAGTTATCTGTTACACCACAGGGCGATCTCTCCCGCTCTATCAACAACTGATCGCCCAAAAAGAACTCTTAGAACCTGATATACTCGTCTTGGCAACGGGTACAGAAATTTACTACCCAGGCAGTGAAACCCCCGATTCTGAGTGGACAAACAAAATCTCCCTGGGTTGGGATAGAGAACAAGTAATAGAAATAACCAGCCGATTTCCTTGCCTAGTCCCCCAATCTCCCTTAGAACAAACGGACTTTAAGGTTAGTTATTATACTAATACTAAAGGATTATCAGTAACACTTCCGCGATTAAAAGCTATTTGGCAAAATCATGGTTTAGCAGTACAAATGATAGATAACTTTGGGGGTGCATTTTTAGATATCTTACCAGCATTAGCAAATAAAGCTGCATCTGCTCTTTTTCTGCAACAACGGTTAGGTTTTACTAATGAACAAACTCTTATTTGCGGAGATTCAGGTAATGATCTATCTATGTTTGAAAATATGCTTTGTCCCGCTATTATCGTTGGTAATGCCCAACCAAAAATATTAGATTGGCATGAAAATTCCCCACCAGGGAATCGCTATCTGGCAAAAAGTCACTTTGCAAATGGCATTTTAGAAGGATTAAAATATTTTGAATTTTACAGAGAATAATTGATATGAAAACCATTGTTTATCAATCCTATCGGGGAAATGAAACACCAAATTGGCTGGAAACTTGTATGCAAACAGTCAAAGATTGGGCAGAATTAAAAGGCTTTGACTACCGAAGAGTAGACAACTTTTTTGACTATGTTCCCGATTGGTATATAGATAAATCTCAAGGTAAAATTAACGTTATTGCTGATTTAGCTAGATTAGAAATAGCGAAAAAATTTTTAGAACAGGGATATGAGCAAACTATTTGGATGGATGCTGATGTAGTAGTTTTTGATCCCGATAATTTAAACATTGAAACGACAGAAGAATATTTAGTTTGTCGTGAAGTTTGGTTGGATACAGAAGATGATCAAAATTTGGGTGAGGGAACTTTATTTTGTACTGAAAAAGTCACTAATTCCTTAGTTTATTTTACTCAAAAAAATAGTTTTTTGGACTTTTATATATATGCGACTAAATCAATCTTGAAAAATCAGACCGGAAGGTTATCCAGATTAGCAGTTAGTACGAAATTTTTAAGCAGACTTTATGAGATTATGGAATTACCTCTTTTTCCAAATATGGGGCTTTTTAGTCCTATTCTAATGCACGCAATTGTAGAAGATAAAACTGAGATTATCGAGTTATATACAAAAGCCTTGAAATCTCCTATTTATGCGGCTAACTTGTGTTTATCTTTTAGAAATCAATCTCATAAAGGCATCATGGTGACAGATAAACTATTTGAACAATTGATTGATAAATTGTTACAAAATAAAGGAGAAATGATTAACCGATATTCTTCTCCATAATTAAATTCTCATTCCTCATTGGTAAAACACGAGGAATGTAAGAGGATGTTTGAAAAGTTTTGGGCGAATATAATTCACTACTACACAAGCAAAGTCCACCTGCGTGGACTAATGAAAAATCGAGGGTTTCAAACCCACCTCCGTGGGTTTTGTCTGTGTGCAAGATGAACCGCGACTTCTAGTCGCCAGGATTAGTATGAATTAAGACTTTTCAAACACCCTCTAAGCTATAATCAGCAAACCACAATATTTTTTTGTAAGAGGTAAGGTTGTCACAAAATGAAGAAAAGCCCAAATATCGCATTTTATACTTGTTGTAACTCTGTGTCTTTTTCTAAGGTACAACTCTTTTTGAGATCTGCTAAAAAACAAAATATAGACGTTAAGGTGCTAGGTGAAGGTCTCGAATGGTCAGCCAATTCTCTAAGACTTCCTTTGATTTTGAAGGAACTAAAGGATGTGAAAGATGACACAATAGTTCTTGTTACTGATGCTTTTGATGTTCTGTATGTACAGAATGCTAACAGTATATATGAAAAATTTATTCAAGGTGGTTATAAGATATTATTTGCAGCAGAGAAATGGTACTCTCATCAGTACGAAGAATACAAAGATTTTTACGATAGCATTAAAGTTCCCTATGATTATAAATATCTGAACGCAGGGACTTTCATGGGATACAAAAAATATGTCTGTGAGATGATTGATAATATTCTTTCTTATCCGAATTTTCATGAAAACGGTAGTGATCAAAGATTGTATGGAAAATACTGTTTTGAAAATCCTGAAACAGTAACCTTAGATTATTGCTGTGATATTTTTTGGTGTACAGCAGGGGAATGGGAAATTTTACCAGAACTGTATGACATACACAATGGATTTGTCTTAAACAAATTAACTGGCACATATCCTGCAATAATTCACATACCATACTCTAAAAAGTATTATAATGTTCTGCTCAGGTTGGCAGAAGATCTGGGTGATGTTGTATCGCGGTAAAGAATAATCAACAACAATGATGAGGTTAATGTTTCAGAGATCATGACAAGTTTCTATACGAAGATTAATACACCTGATTGGGTTAAAAACGCCGTTTTTTATCAAATATTTCCTGATCGCTTTTCTCGAAGTATTCCCACTGAACAAAAGTGGTTACTTAATATACCCTTAGAAGACTGGAATACTACTCCTACATTTCATGGTTATAAAGGCGGAAATCTTTGGGGAATAATTGAAAAACTAGATTATTTACAAGATTTAGGTATTAATGCAATTTACCTTAATCCTATTTTTACATCTGCCAGTAATCATCGTTATCATACTCTTGATTATTATCAAATTGATCCCTTATTAGGCGGTGAAGAAGCATTTACCAATCTCCTTAAAGAAGCTCATCATCGTAAGATTAAACTTATCTTAGATGGAACTTTTAATCATGCTAGTAGAGGCTTTTATTTTTTCAATGATATTCTCGAAAATGGACAAAATTCTCCTTGGTTAGATTGGTTTAAAATTACAGGTTGGCCTATCTCACCTTATGATAATTCTCGTCCTGCTAATTATGCTTCATGGTGTGATCTTCGTGCTTTACCCGAATTTAACACTAATAATTTAGGAGTGCGCGAATATATTATGCGTATAGGTGAATATTGGATTAAACGTGGTGCAGATGGTTGGCGTTTAGATTCGGCAGATTACATCAAAACTCCTGGATTTTGGCAAGAATTTCGGGAAAGAATCAAAGCAATTAATCCTGAAGCCTATATTGTGGGAGAAATTCCTATGAATGCAACTGAGTGGTTAGATGGCACACAATTTGATGGCGTGTCAAGTTTACCCTTTCTTAATGCTACCACTGCCTTTATTGTCGGCGATCGCCAGGTAAAAGGTCATTTTGCTGAATATGCACCACCACCACCTGCGGATGCGGCTAAATATGGGGAGGAAATTAATCAATTACTGCAACTTTATCCTTGGGAAATTCAACTAACTCAACTTAATGGTATTAATAATCATGATACAGCTAGGTTAATTGATGTAGCTGGAGGCGATCGCCCCAGTTTATATTTATCAACATTACTATTATTGACTTTTCCCGGCGCACCTTGCATATATTACGGCGATGAAGTCGGTTTAAACGGTGGTTATGATCCAGAATGTCGTAAAGGATTTCCTGATAAAAAACAGTGGGATCAAGATATTCTTGAATATCATCGTCAATTAATTAAACTCCGTCTTTCTCATCCAGCATTAAGAATAGGTGAATATCATACCTTGTCCGCTCAAGGACAAGTTTATATTTTCGCTAGAAGGTTAGAAACAGAAATTTTATTAATTGCGGTAAATGCTGGTAATGAAATAGCAATGGCGAGTATTCAACCATCATGGCAAAATCAACTCAAACAAACATTATTTACATATCATTCCAGTCAAGAAAACTGGACTAAAGAAGCCGAATTTATTAACTTTAAACTTCCACCCCGTAGCGGATTAATTATTGGTTAATTAAGTCATGAAATATCAACAATCACTACTTTTAGCAACTGATTTAGACGGCACTTTTTTAGGTGGTTCTCAACAACAACAATCTGAATTTTATCAATATATTGAAAAACAACGCGATCGCCTACTTTTAGTATATGTCACCGGCAGAGAACTGGACTGGATCAGCAACTTATTAATAGAAAATCCTCATATTCCTAAACCTGACTATATCATTGGTGATGTGGGAACAACTATTGTACATGGTGAAACATTTGAGCCAATTTATCCTGTACAATATTGGATAATTAAACAATGGAATAATGCTAACGAAAAAATTAAAACCCTATTAGCAAATGAACCAGGATTAAAACTACAGGCAGTCAATCCTAAGTATCGTGTATCTTACTATTATGATTCTGAAAAATTGCAACCTAACACCATCCAAAAAGTAATTAATGCCGGATTTGATTGCATTATCTCATCTTATAATAATATCTATTTTTATTTTGATGTCATGCCCAAAGGAGTTTCTAAAGGACCAACTCTCTTGAAATTTTTGGAGGAAATAAAGTTTAATGCAGATGAAACTATAGCTTGTGGAGATACTCTCAATGATTTATCCCTATTTGAAACAGGATTAAAGGGAATTGCTGTGGGAAATTCTCATCCCAACTTAGTTGATAAAATTCAGACAATGGATAATGTTTACCATAGTCCTTATCCTGGTGTGATGGGTATTTGGGATGGTTTGAAATTTTACGGCAAGGATTAAATGTCAAATATATAGGACTCCTATTTGATTTTTGATGGCTTGCGTGGCGTAGCCATACAAAACTCGGTACACCTTAATATTCTGGAATCCTCTTGCCCTCCTACGCAGGAAAATTCAAGAATCAAACCGGATTCCTATATCAAACATTAATTATATTATAGCAATCCTCAATAAAATGTGAACATCTCTTCTTGTCCTTCTTGTCCTACCTCTGTGTCTGGAGTGGTATGGCTAACGCCACGCTTCGCTATCGTTAAAAAACCAGTTCATAACTCAATACCTTAGCCATTTTATGCTTTGTTGGCTTAAACGACAGCGCAACCCATCTACGAATCAAGGCTTTTTTCAATGTGGACAAGGTATTGTTTGTACAATGCCTACCCTAGATATAATTTCAACAATCAAAAGGAACAAAAAAATGACTTTAAGAACTCTTCGCTTTCCTATTGATTTGGATGTTTACAAGTCTTTGAAGTTAGACCCGACTAATTCAACTTTGACTAATGAACAAAGAGAAATTCTGAAAGCTAATATTCAACTTTGTCGAGATACTATTGTTTTTTTTACCGCTGTAGCAGCAGCCAAAGGTGTGGGCGGTCATACAGGAGGAGCGTATGATACAGTTCCCGAAGTGATGATTTTAGATGCTTTCTTTCGGGGAGTAGCAGATAAATTTGTGCCAATTTTCTTTGATGAAGCAGGACACCGCGTTGCTACACAATATTTAATGGCAACTTTACAGGGTGATCTTGATGCAGAAAATCTCCTGCATTATCGAGAAGCCTATTCATTACTACTTGCACATCCAGAACGAGGACGCACTCCTGGTGTAAAATTTAGTTCGGGAAGATTAGGACACCTCTGGGCTTATGTGAATGGAGTAGCGATCGCACATCCTCATCAAGTAGTATTCTGTTTGGGTTCAGATGGTTCACAGCAAGAAGGAAATAATGCCGAAGCCGCCCGTTTAGCTGTGGCTAAAAATCTCAATATCAAATTAATTATTGATGATAACAATTCCACCTGTAGCGGATATCCAACAGATTATCTCAAGGGTTATAACGTCGGTCAAACTTTAGCTGGACATGGATTAACTGTATTAACTGGAGCAGGGGAAGATTTAGATGATTTATATACTCGTCTCTGTCAAGCTGTCACTATTAATGGACCAGTAGCAGTAATTAATAAACGTCCTATGACTCCCGGTATTGTTGGAGTAGAAGGCACACCTTTAGGACATGATGCCCTATCACCAGAGTTAGCGATCGCCTATTTAGAAACTCGCGGACATACATCAGCCGTCAATTACCTCAAAAAAGTTATTCCCCTCACACATACCTACTCTTTTACGGGTTCTAGCAGCAAAACACGCCATATTTTTGATGCTACCGTTGTCTCTCTTCTCAGTCAAATGACACCCACAGAACGGCGAGAAAAGGTAATGTGTATTGACAGTGATTTAGGAGAATCCTGTGGTATCAATAAAATTAGTCAAGCCTATCCAGAGATTTTCTATCATGGCGGCATCATGGAAAGAGGAAACTTCTCTGCGGCGGCAGGATTTGGCATGGAAGCAGGAAAACAAGGCATTTTCAGCACTTATAGTGCCTTTTTGGAAATGTGTATTTCTGAAATTACAATGGCACGGCTTAATAAATCCAACGTTCTTTGTCAATTTTCCCATAGTGGGATAGATGAATTAGGAGATAACACCTGCCATTTTGGGTTAAATAATATGTTTGCCGATAACGGTTTAGAAGACGCTTATCAAACCCGTCTCTATTATCCCGCCGACGGACATCAAATGAAAGCTTGTGTGGAAACTGTATTTGATCAACCAGGGTTAAGATTTCTCTTTTCTAGCCGTTCCCCAGTACCCGATATTCTGGATACAAATAGTAAACCTTTATTTGCAGATGGTTATACATTTATTCCTGGAAAAGATGACGTAATACGAGAAGGAACAGCCGGCTATATCGTTAGCTTTGGAGAGGTACTTTACCGCGCCTTAGAAGTAGTAGAAAGCCTGAAAAAACAGGGAATTAATGTCGGTTTAATCAATAAATCCACATTGAATCTAGTAGATGAAGAAATCATGGCAAAAATTGGTTCAACACCCTTTGTTTTAGTAGTTGAATCCTTAAATCGGCGTACAGGTTTAGGTATCCGTTTTGGTTCATGGTTACTAGAAAGAGGGTTTTCTCCCAAATATGCCTATATGGGAACTCATCAAGAAGGTTGTAGCGGAATTTGGGAACAACTCCCCCATCAAGGTATTGATACTATTGGCATCATGAACAAAGTTGAGGAAATGTTAAAATAAGAAAAAAATCCCCGAATTCTTCTGTGATCATCACCATAAATTATCAGATGATATCACAAGTCGGGGATCTGAATCTAAAGGAGAATAATTACCAGTGATTAAAGTGGCTTTTCTTGATCGAGATGGAGTAATTAATATTGATCATCACTATGTTTTTAGATGTGAGCAGTTTGAATTTAATGATGGCATTTTTGCTACTTGTCGTCTACTACAAGATTTAGGTTATAAGCTAATTGTGATCACAAATCAATCAGGTATTGCTCGTGGTTACTATTCTGAACAAGATTTTTTAAGTCTTACTGTCTGGATGTATGAGCAATTTAATAACCAAGATATAACAATACTGGATGTGTTTTACTGCCCACATCATCCCCAATCAACTATATCTAATTACCGTCAAAACTGCCGATGTCGTAAACCGTTACCAGGAATGATTGAACAAGCTTGTCAGAAATATCCTATAGACTTGCAAAGCTCAATCCTAATTGGTGATAGAATATCGGATATGCAAGCTGCTAAAGCCGCAGGAATCGGTAAATTTTATTTACTCAGTCCAGAAATTTTTATTCCTAAAGAATTACAAGTTTCTGCTCGGTTGGATAATCTGGAAGCACTAAAGTTTTTTATTTAATGAATTTGAGAATATGTTTATTAAATATTCATTAAATTTTACTAAACTTTTACTAAAAAACCAGCAAATTATTTTGCTGTCCCATACAAAACAGAGAGATTTACAAGCAGATGAATAAAGTTGGGCGTTATGTTCAAGAATTGCTAATATTTAAACTCATATATCCTATTTTATTGAGATACATTGACGAAAATCTCATCACGATGACTGAGGAGATGGAGAAAGATAAAATGGAGAATAATATTCCTAAGTTAGAAGCGGAATATGAACAATTACCTATTCTCAAATTGATTTATTCAATTTTATTTAACTATCTACACAGCAATTTAATTACTAGAGTAGATTTACTCCAGCAATGTCAAGCAGAGAATAATCTTTATCAGTTAAAATATGATGAAATTATTCAAATTGAACCAGCTATAAGTTATCAAGAAATTCCCGCAGCATTTAGAGAAAAAGAAGGTAGCTTTGAATTTACTAATCCTTTTGCTGTGGTTGTTAAAAACGTGGAGTTATTGGGAATTTATGGGATTGGTTTTACTGAGGATAAGAATATTATTTTAGAAACAGTTTTAGATAGAGTAGATGTTTTAGAACACACTACTATTTCTACAATGAAGTCTGGTTTCAATTCTCAATATATTGCCCCCATAGATAAAATAGAACATTTTGATTTAGCTTGTTCATTTGTTAATTATTGGAGTCATTTATATGCTCATTGGATATATGAAGCTTTAACTCGATTAGAAGCCATTGAATATTATTCTCAAAAAACAGGTAAAAACCCAGTCTTAATAATTGATAAAGATATTCCTAGTTGGAAAATTCGCTCTTTAGAATTGATGGGTTATGGTCTAGAAAATTATATCCAATGGAATGGATATAGAGCTAAAGTTAATGAATTAGTTATTTGCTCTAAAAGACGTGAAGGAGGACGTATTTCTATCAAAGCTTGTCATTGGGTAAGAGAACGTATTCTTAGTAACGTAGATACTTATGCAAATCCAAATCTGGTTTTGAGTCCCAATATTTTTATTTCTCGTAAAAAAGCAAATGCTCGCCGCATTTTGAATGAAGAAGAAGTAAGCAATACTCTCGATAAAATGGATTTTGTACCTTATGTTATAGAAGATTTAGATTTTGCTGACCAAGTAAAATTGTTTGCTCAAGCTAAATTTATTATTGCTCCTCATGGTGGTGGAGTAACAAATATTATTTTCTCCCAAAATTTAACTTTAATTGAACTTTTTGGTCAGAAAATTAGCCATTTCTATTATACAGTTGCTAAAGGATTAGGATTCGATTATGCTTGTATGTTTTGTGAGGTAAAGAATGAAGATATCATTGTCAATTGTGAAGAATTAAGTAGAATGGTTGATAAAATGACAAAAAATAGAATTTGATAATGTAAATTAGATGATCATAAAGCTTGATGAAAATTTAAATTTTGACTAACAGATTATTAATTTTGTATGAACAGTAAATTAAATTCTCCTAAACATTGCTTAGTCACTGGTGCTGCTGGTTTTATTGGTAGCCACTTGTGTGATCTCCTCCTCAAATCAGGTCATAGTGTCGTTGGTTTAGATAATCTGGTGACAGGAAGAACGGCTAATTTAAAAGTGGCTCAAACCTATTCCACATTTACATTTATTGAGCAAGATGTTGCTGATATTTCCCCATCCATATTAACAGATATTGACTGGGTATTTCATTTAGCAGGATTAGCTGATTTAGTTCCCTCAATCCAAAATCCAGGAGCATATTATCATGCCAATTTACATAGTACATTCGTCCTTTTAGAAGCTTGTCGTACTGCTAAAATCCAAAAATTTATCTACACAGCTTCTTCCACTTGCTATGGTATTCCTAATCAATATCCCACATCAGAAACCTATCCTTGTCATCCTAAACATCCATACGGCTTAACAAAATATTTAGGTGAACAATTAGTCATGCACTGGGCGCAAGTTTATCAACTTCCAGCCCTTTCTTTACGATTGTTTAATGTGTATGGACCAAGATCCAGAACCACAGGAGCTTATGGTGCAGTATTTGGCGTATTTTTAGCTCAAAAACTAGCGAAAACCCCTTTTACTGTTGTTGGAGATGGAATGCAAACGAGAGATTTTACCTTCGTTAGTGATGTAGTAGCAGCCTTTATCAAAGCTGCTGAATCGGATATTACCGGGGAAATTATTAATATTGGTTCTGGTAAATCTGAAAGCGTTTTAACACTGGTGAAATTATTAGCAGGAGAAATTACTCACATTCCCAAACGCCCAGGAGAACCGGATTGTACTTGGGCTGATATTACTAAAGCTACGACTCTTTTAAAATGGCAACCTCAAGTACCTTTAAGTCAAGGTGTAAGTGAAATGTTAGCCAATATTGAACTTTGGCGAGATGCTCCAGTTTGGACACCAGAAACAATTCAGCAAGAGACAAAATCGTGGTTTGAGCATTTAGGAAAGGAATAAAAATGACCAACTCATCTATAAGACTTGACCAACAATCAATCAAGGTACAAACTACTGGTAAATCTCTATGTCAAATTACGCCCCAAGTCCAAGCAGTCATTACAGAATCAGGAATTACAGCAGGAATTTGTAACCTTTTTATCCGTCATACTTCCGCCAGTTTATTGATTCAAGAAGAAGATGCCAAACCCGACGTGGAAACCTTTTTTGCGAAGTTAGTTCCCGAAAATGGTCAATATCTTTTAGCCGGACAAGGTTTAGATGATATGCCGGCACATATTCGCTCTGCCCTTACCCATACCTCTGAACAAGTTCCGATTGCTCAAGGTCTTTTGCAGCTAGGACGTTTACAAGATATTTATATCTGGGAACATCGTCAATCTGGTTACATCCGTGAAGTCGTTATCAATATATTGGGATATTAAAAATGTCACAACTATTAACCATTAATCAAATACCCTTCGTTAATCTTAAAAGTCAACACGCTGCCATAAAGTCTGAGTTACTAGCAGCAATGGGTGAAGTCCTTGATGATGGCAACTTTATTTTAGGCGAGCAAGTTGCAGAGTTTGAGCGTCAGTTTGCTCAATTGTGTGGCGTTCGTTATGCAGTTGGTGTTAATTCTGGGACAGATGCCTTAATTTTTGCACTCAAAGCACTTGGTATTCGTTCTGGTGATGAAGTTATTACTGTCCCTAATTCTTTCGTGGCTTCAGCTACCTGTATTCGCATACTTGGTGCTAAACCTGTATTCGTTGATGTGGGCGATGATTACAATATTGATCCAACTAAAATCGCCGCAGCTATTACTCCCAAAACAAAGGCAATTATCCCTGTACATCTGACGGGAAGACCTTGTAACATGAAACCAATTTTAGATATTGCCCAGGAAAATGGAATAGCTGTAGTGGAGGATGCCGCCCAATCTGTACTGGCTGAGTATCAAGGTCAACGAGTAGGTTCTTTGGGAATAGTGGGTTGTTTCAGTTTACACCCCCTGAAAAACTTAAATGCTTGTGGAGATGGAGGAGTAATAGTAACGGATGATTCCGAACTGTATGACCAGTTAAAAATTATGCGGAATATTGGTTTACGAACTCGTGATGACTGTGTGATGTGGTCTCATAATTCTCGCTTAGATACTCTACAAGCAGCTATTCTGTTAGTTAAATTGCGTTACCTCCAGGAATGGACACAGCAACGTCAAGAAAATGCTCACTATTACCAAAGTCAACTTGCGGGTATTCCTCAAATCATAATGCCATGGGAACGAGAGTGGGAAAAATGCGTTTACCACACCTTTGTTATTCAAGCTGAACGGCGTGATCAATTGCGTCAATTTTTGAGCGATCGCGGTATCGGTACAGCAATTCATTATCCAGTGCCAATTCATCTATCTACAGCAGGTAAAGAATTAAGCTATCCAGCAGGGAGTTTTCCTGTCGCAGAAATGCAAGCAAGCCGTATCCTGAGTTTACCTATTTATCCAGGACTAACCGTTCAGGAACTTGAGCAAGTTTGTGAAAACATTAAGTTATTCTATCAATAAATAAGCCTCAAATTTTCTTCACTTTTGACTTGCTGTTGTGCATTTTGAATGCACGACAGCTTACCCTCTAAGCTATACACATCATTTCTAAAATCCAAAATCTAAAATATGCTAAAGTCTAACATTAATTCACTAAATATTGGCTGTGCTGCTTGGGGCTGGAGAGAAGTGGAAATACCTGAATATTTCCACTGGATAGCTAACCAAGGCATTCGTTCAGTAGAAGTGAATGCTCATCCCCAAGCACCCAAACATCTTTTACATGATGGTGATGATCAAGCAGTATCTAAAATTGCTGATTGGGCTAAAGAAGCAGGAGTAGATATTATTTGTATAGCAGGAAGAAATAATTTTACACTCTCAGATGCAAATGAGTTAGAAACAGAAATTAAAAGAGTAGAGCGTTTTGTTGATAGTGCTGAAAAATTAGGGGCAAAATTTGTCAGATTATTGTCTGGTGATCACAGAAATGATTATATTCTCCCAGATGTTTTTCCTCTGTTGCATTATGCTTTTAATAAAATCGGTGATTACGCCGAAGAACGAGGAATTCAAATAACGATTGAAAATCATGGTGGACCAACTGCAACCGGACAAAGAGTGGCCAGAATGATGGAAGGTATTAAAAGTCCTGCTGTTGGTATTAACTATGATCCCGCTAATTTTTTGAATCAGGGAACTGATCCTTTGATGGCACTCCGCTATATTCTTCCTTGGGTAAATTATAGTCATTGGAAAGATGTGCAATGGGTTAATGATAGTCCTCAATTCTGTGCTTTTGGAGAGGGAGAAATTGTCTGGGAACCGATTATTAAAGAACTATTAAATGCAGGTTATCAGGGATATTGGGTGGTTGAATATGAAGAAACATCAGATGTTGAGCAGGGAACGAAAGAGAGTTTAAATAACTTGTCTCAAGTATTACAAAAATTTGCCGTTGTCTAAGTTTATTTCATTATTTTCATCAGGGGTTAGCAATTAAATGTCATTTTCTTTAGATGGTCATGTGGCCTTAGTTACAGGAAGTTCCGCTGGTTTAGGGAAAGCGATCGCTCTCAAATTGGGACAAGCAGGTGCTAAGGTAGCAATCAATTACAGCAATAACGAATCACGGGCTAAACAGGCTTTAGCTGAACTTGAACAACAAGGTTGCCAAGCTATTTTGGTTCGTGGGGATGTTACCCAAGAAGAAGATGTAGCAGCAATTTATGAAGCGATCGCCTCTCAACTGGGTGCAGTAGATATTTTGGTGTTAAATGCCACAGGAAACCAACCCCAGATCCCCTTTGAGGAATACACCTGGCAAGATTTCCAAACCATGCTGGATTTTTTTATCAAAAGTCCCTACTTATTAACTCGTATTTGTTTACCCTCCATGAAACAAAAACAATGGGGACGAATTATTAATATTAGTAGTGACGTTTGTTTCCGCTCAGTTAATAACTTCAGTGCTTACGTTACTGCCAAAAATGGACAACTGGGATTTACACGCAGCATGGCCACCGAATTAGCGCCTTTTGGTATTACAGTTAATGCAGTTGCTCCCGGTTGGATACCCGTAGAACGCCATGAAAACGTTCCTCAAGAAAAAAAAGACGCTTACCAAGTCAGAATTCCCATGCAGCAATGGGGTAATCCACAGGATATTACTGAAGCAGTGCTTTATTTCGCCAGTCATGAGTCCAGATTTGTTACAGGGCAATATTTATGTATTAACGGTGGCTTTACTCTTATGTAAATATGGTTAAGACTGATTGAGTTATAAACAATTCAGCTTTTTCAGGATTACACAAAAAATACCAAAAATATGGCGTTTCATAATTGCGGAATGTGGGATGTAATATATCAAACATTCTGACCCATGACTCTTGATTATTTAATAAGTGTTTTTAATACAGATAATATTCCTTTAGCATATTCATTTTCTGCTATTTGAAAATGTAATTTCCTAGCTTCGCTGGTTGCATTTCCAGGGGAAACGCATCTAAATTTTATTGACAAAATACCATTTTTGTGTATAAACGAAAGAATCGGTATTTATCGTTTGATGGATTTTTTCAGAGTCATCGTGATGGTTTAAATTATTGTCAATAAGTAGACGTTAATGCAAATTTTTGGGTCATTATTGAGATTAAATAGTCCTTATTGATAAGATGCGTTTCCCCTGGTTGCATTTCCAACTAAATAACCATGTCTAACAGTTTGCAGCATTTCAATATCATTACCACTTTCCCCAAAAGCTATGGAGTTTTGATAGCTTACATTTGTCTGCTGTAAAATAAAATTAACTATATGTTTTTTACCTGTCCCTGATGGGATAAAATCAACATCATAGCAATTGTTTGGATCTCCAGATAAAGGATTTGCTTGACTAATATTTACTTGAATACCAGCTTTTTTCACTAACTCTTTTATCTTCAAAATTGCCTGATTATCAATTAGATCATTTTGTTGATGGTAATAGTAATTTTTTAAAAAAGGACAATCTGCTATTTGAGGTTGTGGTGTCAAATGTATATTATCTAATTTTAGAAAACTAACTAAGTTATTAACTAAATTCTCAGAGAATCCAGTTTTCATAAGATTGTTTTCCCATATTTTATCTTTTTCAGCGTATTGGTTTTGATTGAAGTAGATTAGTTCAGTCCCTAAACTACTAGCAATAAAATGAGGTAATAATGTCAAACCACATTTATTTATTTTATCAAAAACTGAAGTTAAACTACTACCAGTAACCCAACCAAAAAAGATTTGTTTCTGATATGTTTCATTTAATAAATACTCCTCAAGTTCTTTGAGATCATTTTTATAATCCTCTCTATTTTGATGAGCAAGATAAGTTTCATCAAAATCTGTAAAAACAACGTATTTTGGTTCTGGGACAGAAGGTAACAGTTTTATATTATGTTTGCAATATTTCATATAATGCTTATATAGGACTCATATTTGATTTTTGAAAAACACCCGGTACACCTGAATCGCCTAGAATCCTTTTACCTCATGCCTTTTGCATCTTACCTACCTACGCAAATAATTTCAGGACTCAAATATTATTCCTATACATATTATTTTATTTTTTGTGAGATTCGGGCGAAAAGACTTTATATTTTACATCCTATTATAGCCCACATTCACTATAAACTTTCCTTTAGTCGTCTTGAGACGACTTTTGCTATTAGACATGGCTTCGCCACGCAAGCTATCAGAATTCATTGGGAGGCGGGTTAAATAAGAATGAAATAGTCCTGGGCAAACATGGGTTCTTGCGGCTAAACTCTTCTTTTCTTGATGCCCACATTTTGGACAAGTTTGAGATGGTTTTACCTGTTTCTGACCCATTTAGTTCTGTTGCTCAAAGTAAGAAACAGATTTACCAAACTTTTTAGATGAAGTAATGCGGTTGGATACAGCAGCGTTGTCCAAATCTTTGTGAAGTTGGCGGTGGTAGGACAACATTTCACTGACTTGTTTATTTGGATATAGTCGGAAAGTTGCTCTCCGTAATGCCATCATCAATCACCCCCTTGGTTTATCTATAGTATACTGCTATTATCTAATTCCATCACTGATATTCTCAATACAGACAAATGGTTGCTGAATCTGCTGACTTTGTCGAGAAATACATTGATAATTTGGCATAAATAAAATATAGTTGTCAAAAACTCAACTGTCCAAA
Organism: Dolichospermum sp. UHCC 0260; assembly: GCF_009711985.1. Taxonomy (NCBI): domain Bacteria; kingdom Bacillati; phylum Cyanobacteriota; class Cyanophyceae; order Nostocales; family Aphanizomenonaceae; genus Dolichospermum; species Dolichospermum sp. UHCC 0260. The sequence continues at coordinate 66,809 of NZ_VIKZ01000001.1, forward strand.
TAATTTCTTTCAACGTGTTGAAAATTAATTATCCAGACGTTTCGTTTTTGACTTGCTTACATCCCCACCATATCAGTACATTGAGGGTGGGGATGTAAGCAAAACAGTTAAAACTAACATTGTCATTATCTCAAAGTCAGAAAAAAGCATAAGCCTATGGTTAAAGCGCAAATGGCGATATCTACGCTCGTCGCAGCCATCGCCAAATTTATCTGGACAGATGATTTCTTATTTCCTGCGTCTATGTGGCTTGTGAGTCGCATATTTATTGGGACTGCTATGTTATTGATTGCCCCCAATTTACCAGCATTACAAGATGGGATTACGCCTCATTTTGGCTGGGGAATTTTTGATGCTTGGGATAGTGTCCATTATCGAGCAATTTCCACTGAAGGGTACGAATTTGTTGATGATGGCAAGCAACATAATTTGGCATTTTTCCCCCTATTTCCTGTCAGCATTTTTATCTTCATGAAATTTGGGTTTCCTTTTGAATTAGCTGGATTAATTATCAATAATTTAGCATTTCTAGGAACACTTTATTTTTTATATTCTTGGGTGAAAAAACAATGTGGTGTCAGCGCAGCCCATTGGACAATTTCTGTCATGGCTTACTGTCCTATGTCTCTATTTACGGGGGTAATTTATACAGAAGGATTGTATTTGTTATTGAGTACAATGGCTTTACGTGCCTTTGATCAAAAACAATATGTTTGGACAGCAATTTGTGGGGCAATGGCCACAGCAACACGTCCCACAGGTATGGCATTAATTCCCGCATTTTTAATTACTGCTTGGAAACAAAATAAACCATTAACTGCCTATATTGCAGGTTTATTATCTGCCACAGGGTTGTTAATATTTAGTGTCTATTGTAAATTGAATTTTAATGATTTTTTAGCCTTTATTGCTGCACAAAAAGGATGGCGGCCTTCCTTAGGTTTTGATTGGGAAGGTTGGTTAAATATGTTTATGCAAATTCCCTTTGGCAACAATTGGTATTTTGGTTGGGTTGAGAATGATGAAGGCGGGATTAAAGACTTTTGGTATCCGCTATTTTTTGGTTTAATTGTAATTAGTTCTTCTTGTTTATTCTATTGGCGAAAATATTTCAATCCATTGATATTCTATGCTGGTTATGCGATAATCATATTATCATTAATAATTGCCGATCAGGGATTAATCAATAATTTACTGAATGTATCTATGATATTAGGTAGTACCTACCTTTTATGGTATTTCCGTCAGCAACTAACTCCAGTTATGGTAGTTTATGGTTTTTGTGGTATTGGTTTACTTTTAGCCTCTGGTGGCACAATTTCTTTAAGTCGTCTTGGTTATGGAATTGTCCCTCTGAGTGCAGCTATTGGTATCTGCTTATCTCGTTATCCGCGTCAAGCTTATTTAGTTATGGGTTTGTTTATCACCTTACTTGGTAAATTGGCAATAGGTTTTGCTCAAGAAATTTGGGTAGGATAGGAGGAAATATTTAAAGTGGAGAATATCAAGATGTAGAATTTTCGACTGCGGATTTTATATGAGGAAATTTAACTTTATTATATAAATCTTGTAAGGAAATCTCAAAAGATACCGTTTCCAAAGATATGTTTTCATCTTCTTCATCATACTCACGCAAATTCCATCTTTTTTTCCCAGTTTTGGAAAATTGTTCTCCATGAATTCGGTTTTGATCAATTAACAGATATTCTTGAAAAGTGGGAATTGTCCTGTAAGCTGCAAATTTATCTTCTCTGTCATAACTTTTGGTAGATTTAGATAATACTTCTATAATTACCTGGGGATTTGTAATTGTATCTGTGCGATTATTGAAAAATTCTGGCTCATCTGCAATAATAATCACATCTGGATAAGTGTATATTAATCTTTGGGGTATCCATAGACGCATATCACTGTTAAAAACCTCATATTTGTCTTGTTGTTTAAAAGCAAAATTTAGTGCAGCAGAAAAATTACCTGTAATGCGGTTATGATTTATAGATGCACCAGCCATAGCAGTGATTTGTCCGTCAATGTATTCGCTTTTGTAGTCAGCAGTTGCTTCTAATTCCAGATATTCTTCTGGGGTGTAATATTGCTTTGCTATTAATTGCATATTTTTGAGCAGAAAGCGATGTTTGTTAGTTTAACATATCAGTAATAATTATTGATTAAGTTTTTATCTATTAAGTTTCTAATACTTTTCATCTGTTGCATCAGAGATTCAACCAAAGTATGGTAAATTTTAATACGTCAATAATAGTCCAACTTGTAAATAATCAATAATGGTACGGCATTTACTATTTCTCTTAAAATACAATTTACAAAGATAAAAGTATCATAATTAATAATCATGAATAATTCACACAAAACATTATTGAAGTCAATAAAAGATAAGTTTGATCATATATTAAACTCTTGCCAATTACCAATTCCCAGATATTTGTTAATTGGTATTATATTCGCCGTGACAATCAGATTGGTTTGTGTTCCCAATAAATCAGTAGATTATAAATATTTTTTAGATCCTTGGTATGATTTTATTGCATCTCATGGCGGATTTATTGCATTAAAATATGGTTTTGCTGATTATACACCTTCCTATCTTTACTGGCTTTTGATTGCTTCTACCCTGCTTTCTGGATTACCGAAAATTCTAGCAATCAAACTTTTTGCCATGACTGTTGACTTTATTTGTGCATTTTTAACTTATAAAATTGTCAAGCTGAAATATCCTGTGGGTAGAATGGCAAATTGGGCATTTTTAGCTGTTATATTAAGTCCCACTGTAATTTATAATAGTTCGCTTTGGGGACAATGTGACGTTATCTATACCACAGGATTAATTGCCTGTATTTACTTTTTATCTATTCACAAACAAATTCCCGCATTAATTAGTTTTGGTGTCGCACTTTCGTTTAAATTACAAGCGATGTTTTTAGCACCTTTATTATTAATCTTATTGATTAAAAAAAGAATATTTTGGTTTTATTTACCAATAATTCCTTTAGTATATATAGGGGCAATGTTGCCAGCTTGGATTGCTGGTAGACCAATCAAAGAATTGCTTTTAGTATATTTTGAACAATCTAATAAATATAAAGAACTGGCTAAAAATGTCCCTAATCTTTATCAATGGATTCCTAACGATTATTATAATATTGTTGTGCCAATAGGTTTACTGTTAACTGTAACTGCGATATTTTTGTTAGCATATCTTGTTTATAGAAGTAAATTAGAAATTACTCAGGACAGATTGATATATTTAGCGACAATATCAGTATTTCTCATGCCGTATTTATTACCCAAAATGCACGAAAGATATTTTTATCCTACAGATATTTTATCTATTATCTTTGCTTTTTACTTTCCCCAATATCGTTGGGTAGCAATATCAGTGCAACTGGCATCATTTGTTAGTTATTTGGGAACTCCTATATATATCCAATTGTTTTCTATTCCTTTAGGTTTTACACTTTGGTTTGTTGTGCGAAATTGTGATATGATTTACACCAAATCAAAAGCTGCTTTTTCGTTAAACATCAATAAATAAAAAGTTATATTGTGGAAAAATTATTAACTAAAAATAATATTAATGGAATTGTTGGCATTAGTGCCTTAATTTTATTCACAGCTAGTATTCTCCGACATGAATTATTTAATTCATCTGGAGATTTAGCCTTTTTTGATCAAACAGTTTACTTAATTAGTCAGGCAAAATTACCATTTTCCTCTGTACTTGGTTTTCATGTTTTGGCTGATCATGCTGCTTGGATTTTGTATCCTATAGCTTTACTATATAAAATCTATCCTAGTGTCTATTGGTTGTTTGTAGTTCAGTCTGTTGCTTTGTCTTTAGGTGCTTTTGTTACATATTTACTGGCACTACAAGCAGGTTTGAAAGAAAATCAAGCAATAGCAATGGTGGCTGTGTACCTACTTTATCCAGTGGTATATAACAGCAATTTGTGTGATTTTCACCCAGATACTCTTGCTGTTCCTGCACTTTTAACAGCAGTTTTAGCTGCAAGAACAAAAAAAATAGTTTGGTTTTGTGTAAGTGTTTTGATAGTGTTGGGATGTAAAGCGGTACTTTCCTTAACAGTAGTAGCTATGGGTGTTTGGTTACTATTATTTGAAAAGCGGCGTTTATATGGTGTAATCGCTATCATTAGTGGTATAGCATGGTTTTTAATTGCTAACAAAATTATCATCCCTTTTTTCGGCAGCGAAGCAACATTAGTCAACAGACATTTTTACCGTTATAGCTATTTAGGAAAATCATTTTCGGAAACATTACAAATTATCCTATATCAACCGCAACTTATTATTAGCAATATCTTATCATCTATAAATTTAGAATATTTATCTTTTTTATTAGTGCCTGTAATCTGGGGTTTAATACCCAAATACATGACATCATTAATAGGTGCAATTCCTTGTTTAGCATTAAATATACTTGCTGATCATCCTTCCCAGAAAAATGTAATCTTACATTATTCTTTACCAGTCATTCCATTTTTAATATTAGCATTAATTGCCAGTATTGCAGCAGATAAAGCATGGCTAAACCAAAAAAGAGCGATTCTTTTGTGGTCTTTAATTTGGTTTTTAATTTTAGGTAAATGGGGTTTCTTTATCTCCAAATATCTTAATTTTGTAGATAATTGGCAAGCTACCAAAGAAGCAATATCTTTAATTAAAACTCAAGATAGTGTTCTGACTACAGATGTAATTACTCCACATTTAACCCATAGGCAAGAGATTAGTTTTAAATATGATATTAATGAATTGAATAATTTTCATTATATATTGCTGAATACCCGTCATCCTGGTTGGGCAGCAACAGCAGAAGATTATGGTAATTTGGTCAAGGAATTAAAAAAGCGTTCTGATTTTAAGTTACAATATCAACGCGATGATGTTTATTTATTTACAAAGCAGTAAAAAATATGGCTGCTTGGTAAAATTAATTCGTAGCAATCAAGTTAAAACCCTTGGCTTCTCCTATGATTTTACTCTGCTTTAAATTCATTTTCTGCAAATTCTCATTATCCACCAACAAATAAGATTTATGAACAAACTTATCCTGTAAATCGGCAATAGATGCAGGAATAATTTTACAATCACTATAAAAGTCTAAACTAGGACGACTATCAGGAAAAGAAGTATAAATCTGTGTTCCTGGTGGCACATTATCCTTAATTAATGTTGCCACTGGGACAACAGGAAATTTTTCATTTAACTCCCAAATCCATGATTGAGAACTCATCAATAGTGCTAAAACTAAATACATTCCCGTCAATAAAACAGAAATAAATTGCCGATTATGCTGATTAATTAACCATGATGTTATTACCATAGTTATTGCTAAAATAATACTCATAACAATTAACAATGGCTGTTTATCAAACATAATGAAATAAACACAACCCGCTAAACCAACAATAATTAAAAATCCGAAAAATCCCGTCAAAAACTTACTTCTAAACTTCCCACCCTGCCAAATATAACTTAAATTAGCCCCAATTGCTAAAGCTAAAAATGGATATACTGGCATAATATACCAAGGTAATTTCGTTCCCATTAAAGAAACTATGGCAAAATAAACAATTGTGCCAATCAGAGTTAAACAACCCCAAGCAGTATCACGGTTTTTCCAACTTAAATATAAACCTCCTGGCAAAAACAATAACCAGGGAAAACCATATTTTATGACTTCAAGTAAATAATACCAAACAGGACCAGTATTCCCTTCCACAGCTTTTCCCAGTCTATCAAAAGCTTGAGATTGAAAATGCACTTCTAAGAAAATATTGCCATAATGTTGCCATTGGGCAAAATACCAAGCAATAGCAGGTGCATTCCCTAACAGCATTCCTATCCATAAAAATGGATTTTTTAATAAAGCTAATTGTTTATTAGCAATAATAAATAAACCTGCTATTCCTGCCAAAACTACCACTAACATTCCCTTTGTGAGAGTAATTAAACCCAAACAAAACCCGATACCAAGAGCATATTTTTTATCATGACGCGCTTTGAGAACACAAAATAATAATAATAAGAAAAAGGAAATAGTCATCCCATCTAACATTGCCAATCTACCATGACGGACAACAGGCAATAATGTTAAATAAACCAAAGCTGAAAATAAAGCTGGTAAATTTTCTCTAAAAGCCAAACGTCCAATTAAGTAAAGTAAAGGAACTCCTAAAGCTGTTAAAAATGCTCCCGGAAATCTGGTCGTAAACTCCTGCACTCCTCCTATGTGATAGCAAATAGCAATTAACCATTGCATTAAAGGTGGTTTTAATAAAAAAGGATCTCCTTGTATAGTAGGATAAAGCCAGTTACCAGTGTGGTAAATTTCTCTAGCGACTATAGCATAAGTGCCTTCATCCCAATCTCGTAAAGGTAAATTACCTAAACCTATCAGCCATAAAATTAAAGATGCCAAAAGTAAGCCGAAAAAGTATTCTTTTTGTGAGAATGAACGCATTATTATTAAATGTTAAATAAACTTAATTATTAATTATGATGATGAATCAGCCTATCTACTCCCTAATTATCCCCATTTATAACGAAGAAGAAAACATCAATGAGATGTATCGTAGGTTACATCATGTCATGGAACAGTTAGACGGAGATGTTGAACTAATTTTAATTGATGATGGTAGCCGCGATCGCTCTTTAAAGATGATGCGCGAATTACATCATCGTGATAATCGAGTCCATTACCTCAGTCTAGCCCGGAATTTTGGGCATCAAATCGCCGTTACCGCTGGTTTGAACTTTGTCCAAGGCAAATGTATCATTGTTATGGATGCCGATCTCCAAGATCCACCAGAACTAATTTTAACAATGCTCGAAAAATGGCATCAAGGATATCAAGTAGTATATGCTCAAAGAATATCTCGTCAACAAGAAAGCCGACTAAAACGCTTGACAGCATATCTTTTTTATCGCATTCTTCGACGCTTGGCTAAAGTTGATATTCCTGTGGATACAGGAGATTTTTGCTTAATGGATAGACAAGTAGTAGATATATTGAATTCTATGCCTGAACGCAATCGCTACATTCGCGGTTTACGTGCTTGGGTAGGTTTTCGACAAACCTCTGTACTTTTTGAAAGAAACCCTCGCTTTGCAGGAGATGTAAAATATACCTTTGGTAAATCTTTATCTTTAGCAATTGATGGTATTATCTCTTTTTCCACAGTTCCTTTACGACTAGCAACCTACTTAGGGATTATCTCCGCTGCGATCGCTATGATTATGATAATATTAGTGCTTTATTGGCGAATCTTTGCCCCAGTATCTCACTTAATTGGTTACACATTAATTACAATTTCCATGTTTTTCTTAGGTTCAGTTCAATTAATTTGTATTGGGATTTTAGGTGAATACATTGGCCGAATATACGAAGAAGTAAAAGGTCGTCCTCTTTATACATTAAAGGAAACTGGAGGGTTTACAAAAACCTGAAAATAAAAATCTGGTTTGATTTTGAGGCAAAGGTATGGCACCAAAGCATAATATTCAATCAATAAAGTTAAGGTAATATTCAGTGTCAATACCAGAATTTATTTTACTGTTAATCTCCGTCCTCATCAGTGTAGCAGGACAATTTTCTTTAAAAATGGGAGCAATCAAATTAGGTAAAGTGCATGGAGGGAATATTATTAGTCTTATTCTCAACATGATCACCATCCCGGAACTTTTATTAGGATTAACCTGTTATGGTATTGGTGCAGTAGCCTATATCTTACTACTAACCAGAGTCAATCTGAGTGTTGCTGCACCAGCCGTATCAGTTGGTTATATATTTTCTGTATTCCTGGGGTACTTTATTTTGAAAGAACCTATTTCTTTAACCCGTGTTTTTGGATTAGGTTTGATTGTCACTGGGGTGATATTAGTAGTTTGGAAAAAATAAACTCAAGACAAAATAAACTAACATTGAAAAGTCATCAATCGGTGATAAAAATATCTCCGCTCAAGGCTAGAATAGTAGCTAACGTAACTACCAAATATCATTCACAAGTGAGAAACTATATTCAGTTAATTATCATCTAACTACTCATGACATTGAGGAAAAAATAACTTTTTCTTTAATAGTAAATCATGAGTCCAAGCAACACAATATACGTGAATACCTAAATACATCCTCAATTTTTAGAAAAATGTGTTATAACCTACCGTCAGAGCCATCACTACCATCATTGGTTGCTCACCCCTTGAAGGAGTTACACTGTGGAAAATAATAAGTCATTTTTGGGAACGCAGGGAATATTAATTGGATTAATTGGACTAACTGGTACTTTAAGCATTGCTTTGATGATTCTATTCAAAGCGAAAATCTCTGATGCTCAAAACCAAAACGTCATTGTTAAAAATAAAGATATTGCTGCTAATGTCAAAACTCAGCAGCGGTTAGAGGAATTTAAAACAGAAATGCTCACCAGTTGGCAACAAGAAGCACAAGCCAAAGGGTTTTCTACTGATGTACCACCTAAATTTCAAGGGATTGTAATTAGCGAAGCTAAACTTCCTCCAGAAAAAAAAGTTATTGCCTTAACGTTTGATGATGGTCCTTGGCCTAGTAGTACCGCAAAAGTATTAGATATTCTCAAAAAAAATAATATCAAAGGTACATTTTTCGTTGTTGGCCAAAATGTCAAGAATTATCCTGACTTAACAAAACGGGTAGTTGCAGAAGGTCATATTATTGCTAACCATACCTGGCATCATTGGTATCATCACATGAATGCCCAGGCAGCAGCTTACGAAGTTGCTAATACAACAGACATAATTTATAAGACTACTGGTATAAAAACCAGTCTGTTTCGTCCACCAGGAGGAAACATGAGGAATGGAGTAGCGGCTTATGCTAAAAGTAATAAATATGCTGTTATTATGTGGTCGTCTGATTCTATGGACTATTCACGTCCGGGTGTGCCAAGACTAATTAATAACATATTTAGGGAAGCTAAACCAGGGGGTATTGTGTTAATGCACGATGGTGGTGGCGATCGCTCTCACACTGTCAAAGCCTTACCAGAAATCATTAGCAAGTTCCGTAAACAGGGTTATGAATTTGTCACTGTTCCCGAACTGTTAGAAATGCAAGATCAATATCCACACTTAGTTGCTCAGAATAAAACAAAATCTCAAAAACCTCAAAAACCCAAGAAGCCTTAAAGAATGTCTGAATCAGGATACCCACCGATTAAAGGATGAAGAGGATAAATACAGAAAAGGTCTGATTCAGGATAACCACCGATTAAAGAATAAACAGAATGAATACAAACAAAGTATTTAAGAGGTTGTTTGAAAAGTATTATATCAAACCAGTAATCTCCAAAAACCTAACCCCCCCTACCCCCCTTCCCTGCAAGGGAATGGGGGTTTTAAAGCCTCTCCCCTGCAAGGGGAGAGGTTTGGAGAGGGGTCAGTCTATACATTCAAAACTTTTCAAACACCCTCTAATTAAATTCTGTAAATCCTTAAATCCTGTAAATCCTGATTCAGACAAAAAAGAATTAAAGAATAAACAGGATGAATACAAACAAAGTATTTAATTAAATCCTGTAAATCCTTAAATCCTGTAAATCCTGATTCAGACAAAAAAGATTAAAGAATAAACAGAATGAATACAAACAAAGTATTTCATTAAATCCTGTAAATCCTTAAATCCTGCAAATCCTGATTCAGACAAAAAAGAATTAAAGAATAAACAGGATAAATACAAACAAAGTATTTCATTAAATCCTGTAAATCCTGATTCTGATAAATTACACAGAACTTAACTGTTTTTCCTCAGTTTTTGCTTCGGGACTATCAGCTTCAGAAGGTGGTACTAATTGCCAGAACTTAGGTAAATATTCTGCCCAATTGGCGATAATTTCCTGGGCTTTAGGTGAACCAGTGCGACGCTCGTGAGTTTTAATGAGATCATACAATTGTTGTCTGCCCACATCACTTACAACTCGTTGCACCTTGACAATGGCATGATTAACTAAATCAGGGAAATTACCAGTTTCATCCAAGAAATAAGCTAATCCGCCAGTCATTCCTGCACCCACGTTGCGGCCAACCTTACCCAGAACAACAATCACACCACCAGTCATATACTCGCAGCAATGATCACCAGCCCCTTCAATCACGGCTGTACCTTTAGAGTTCCGCACCGCAAACCGTTCTCCAGCTAAACCATTGGCAAATAACGCCCCACCTGTCGCCCCATAAAGGCAGGTATTCCCCACAATCACGTTTTCTGCTGGGTCATAAGTGGCATTTGCTGGGGGCTGAATAATAATTTCCCCACCGTTCATTCCCTTCCCTACATAGTCGTTAGCTTCCCCTACCAGGTTGAGAATCACACCATCGAGGTTAAATGCGCCGAAGCTTTGCCCCACACTTCCTTGGAAATTCAGGTTTATTTGCCCTGTAAAGCCGTTGTCACCATGTCGAGATGCGATCGCTCCCGTTAACCTTGTACCGACGGTTCTATCGGTATTGACGACGGTAACGGTTTTACTAACTGTGCCATTTCTCTTAATTGCCGTTTGAATATCTGCATCTGCTAGTAACTGATCATCCAACACTGGTCCATTGCTGTGAACTTCTTCATGTACTAACCAACTACGATTAGTTTTTGTGTCTGGTAGTTTAGTTAAACAATCCAAATTCAAAGCTTGGGTTTTATTCAGTTTGACTTCAGAACGCACCGTTAATAAATCAGCGCGGCCAATTACTTCTGATAAAGAACGATATCCCAATTTAGCCAACAGACTCCGCACTTCTTCCGCAATGAAGTAGAAGAAGTTGACAACGTGTTCAGGAATGCCGGTAAACCGTTTCCGCATTTCTTCCTTCTGAGAAGCTATACCCACAGGACAATTATTAGTGTGGCAAATCCGCGCCATAATGCAGCCTTCCGCAATCATGGCTATCGAACCAAACCCAAACTCCTCCGCCCCCATTAACGCCCCAATCAGGACATCCCAGCCGCTTTTCAGACCACCATCTACACGCAAGATGACGCGATCGCGCAAACTGTTTTCCATCAAAACCCGATGTACTTCTGTTAAACCCAGTTCCCAGGGACTACCTGCGTGTTTAATCGAAGAAAGCGGTGATGCACCAGTACCACCATCATGACCGGAAATTTGGATAATATCGGCGTTAGCTTTAGCCACACCTGCTGCAATTGTCCCAATTCCAATTTCTGCGACCAATTTCACCGAAACTTGGGCTTTCGGGTTAATTTGGTGCAAGTCAAAAATCAACTGGGCTAAGTCTTCAATGGAATAAATATCATGGTGTGGTGGTGGAGAAATCAAAGTTACACCGGGCTTAGAACGGCGCAACATCGCAATATAGGGGCTTACCTTGGGTCCGGGTAACTGTCCACCTTCTCCTGGTTTTGCACCTTGGGCAATTTTGATTTCCAGTTGTTGGGCTGTAGCTAAGTATTGGGGAGTAACGCCGAACCGTCCCGATGCAATTTGTCTAATGGCACTTGCAGCCGTGTCACCATTTTTTAACCCATTGAGATGAGGAAGCGTCGCAGATTTACCAGCCGTATCCACATCATTTAAAACATTGTAACGAACCGGATCTTCTCCACCTTCACCAGAATTAGATTTACCACCAATGCGATTCATGGCGATCGCTAAAGTTTCATGTGCTTCTCGTGATAACGCCCCTAAAGACATCCCACCTGTACAGAAACGTTTAACAATATCATTAATTGACTCTACCGAATCTATTGGAATTGATGAGCGCTCGCTGTGGAAGTCTAGCAAATCACGCAACGCCGTCACCGGACGATTATGCAGATGTTGTTTATAAACATCATAATGGTCATACTGCTTACCATTGACAGCCTTATGCAGCGACTTCGCTAATTCTGGGCTATTCATGTGGTATTCACCACCGGGACGGTATTGCACAAAACCTAAGTTTTCCAACTTCTTCGCCGTCAATTCTGGGAAAGCCTTACTGTGGAAAGATAGCACCTCTTGTGCCAACTCACTCACACTTAAACCACCAATGCGGGAAGTTGTTCCTCGGAAACCCAAAGCCAACAAATCACCACCAATCCCAATAGCTTCAAATATTTGCGCCGCTTGATAACTGGAAAGTAGGGAAATTCCCATCTTAGAAAGGATTTTCAGCAAACCCGATTCTATAGCTTTGCGATAATTTTCTCTGGCTTGGTTTAAAGTCAAAGTGGCAATTTTGCCCCTAGTCATAAACTGCTGAGTTTTAGGTTCATGCCACCAAGCAGTTACAGTATCTAAAGCCATGTAAGCACAAACTGCACCCGCACCATAACCCAACAAACAAGCAAAATGATGGGTACTCCAACATTGGGCTGTATCTACAATTAAGGATGTTTTCATCCGTAACCCTTCACGGATTAAGTGATGATGAACCGCACCAATGGCTAATAAAGGGGGAATATAGGTATATTCAGCAGCCAAGCCTGTACCTGTTCTGTCGCTTAATATGAGCATCTTCGCACCAGCCCGTACCGATTCCGCAGCTTGTTTTTGCAAAGATTCCACAGCCGTTTTTAAACCATTTGGGCCTGTGGCTATGGGGAATAAAGTTGACAATTCAGCCGTTGCAAATCCTGACAACTTAATAGTTTCCAACTCTGTTTGAGTCAGTACAGGAGACTCCAACTTGAGTCTGCGGGCGTATTCTGGCTTGGGTTCTAATAAATTCCCCTTTTCACCCAATTCCACCGTCAGAGACATCACCAACTTTTCCCGTAAAGGGTCAATTGCTGGATTGGTAACTTGAGCAAATCGCTGTTTAAAATAGTCATACAGCAAATGGGATTTTTCTGACAATACCGCTAAAGGAATATCATCTCCCATACAGAAAGTTGCTTCCGCACCAGTGCTGGCCATGGGGTGAATCACCATTTCCACATCTTCTATGGTGTAGCCAAAGGCAATTTGCTGTTGTAATAAAACTTGGGGATCAATTTTGTCAGTGGTCAGTTGTTCGTTGTTCGTTGACAAATGCCCATTACCATTACCATTACCGTTACCATTGCCATTAACTACAGACTGACCCTTCACTAATTTACTCAATTCTTGGCGATGCTGTTGCAACCATTCCCCATAGGGATGCTGTTTAGCAATGCGCTGTTTAATTTCCCAGTTCTTGAGGATTTCTTGGGTGTTTAAATCCACCGCAATCATTTGTCCTGGACCGAGTCTACCTTTTTCGAGAATGTTTTCTTCTGGGAAATCTACAACTCCAGCTTCGGAGGCAACAACAATATAATCATCTTTGGTAATGACATAACGCGCAGGTCTTAAACCATTACGATCTAATGTCGCTCCAACTTTTTTACCATCGCTAAATACTAACAGCGCAGGTCCATCCCATGCTTCTTGCAACCCGCTGTAATATTCATAAAAATCCACAATTTCGGGATATTCAGCCAAGGAAGGTTGATTTTTGTACGCTTCAGGAACCATCATCATTAACCCTTCTAAGGGGCTGCGTCCCGAACGCACCAATAACTCTAGTACATTGTCTAAAGTAGCGGAATCGCTATTATTAACGTTTACCAATGGCTTGAGTTCGTCAAACCTATCTTCCCAAATCGGATGACTAAGGGTAGCTTCCCGTGCCATCATCCAATTAATATTCCCCAATAGGGTATTAATTTCTCCATTGTGACCTAATAGCCGCATGGGTTGGGCTAAAGGCCATTTAGGCATGGTATTGGTACTAAATCGGCGATGATATACCGCAAATGCCACTTTAAAAGCCGGATTTTTTAAATCTTCGTAAAAATCCCCCAAGACAGCGGAACGCACCATGCCTTTATAAACAATTGTCCGGCTAGACAAGGAACAGATGTAGAAATCCTCAGAAATTCTTCTTCCCGCTTGCATAATGCGTTTACTGGCAATATACAATTCTCTTTCTAGTTCATCACCGCTTTTATCAGCACAATAAATGATCACCTGTTCTATTTGGGGTTGATTTTCTTTTGCTTGCACCCCTAATACTTCTGGACACACTGGAACTACTCGCCAGCCCAGTATATTTAATTTTTCTTCTGCTGCGATTTGCTCAAATGCAGTTTTAGCAGCTTTGGCGGCTGTTGCGTCTTGGGGAAAAAATATCATCCCCACAGCCATATTACTCAGATGAGAAAAATCAATTGCATTACTATTTTCCTGTGCTAATAATTCCCAAGGAATCGCTGTTAATATCCCCGCACCATCACCAGAATCTTGGTCAGCACTACAACCACCTCTATGTTCTAAGCAAGTTAAAGCAGTTAAGGCTTTAGCCAGAATTTCATGACTGGCAATATTTTGACGATGGGTAATAAACCCGACTCCACAAGCATCCCTTTCTTCTACTAGCCACTTTTGTCCTGGATATGTATCTGGAAAATTAGTATCTGACACTGTAATTTGCTGACCCTGATTTGATGGTTGATGATTCATACTCTATTCCTGAAATGTTGAGGTACAGATGTTGTTATTACTGCTTAGAGGGAAATTTTCTCAGTTTTGGCACTGGATAAAAAATACATAATTACCAAAGTTTAGGGATAACAATTTTAGCTTGACATTTAGTCGAAGCTGTGCTACCAATGCCTATTTATTTTTTATTTGTTTATGCACTGTTAAAAAACTACCTTAATCCAGAAGAACCTGTAAATTCAATCGTTTTGAAGTTTGCAGTTTTTTTGCTGATGGCTTACACCATACTTGCTTATTCCTATTCTTGGCTGATACTGATAGTTCACCAAAATTAGTCTATTTTCACTATATGCCCATTTGACAATTCCTAAAATATATCTGTTTTTTCCTGTATTTTGGCTGTTTATTCCTTGGCAACCACAGGAACTTTAGATTTTAGATTCAAACCCCAAAATCCAAAATTTTAGATATGAGGATAGGGTGTGCGAATTTCACCTTTAACCCCTAACAGTATCATAGCAGTCTCTAAGTGATTTGTATTATTTAAAACAATTTTAGCTAGTATTTTTAGCACGATAATTGTTTGCTACTCTGAACAAGAGACAAAGACCCAAAATAAATATTATCACGGTTATTTCTAAAAAAGATAATTATTTTTTAAATTTTCTGATAAATTTTCGTTAGAGGATGTTTGAAAAGTTTATGGCGAATATAATTCGCTACTACACAAACGAAGTCCACCTATTCCTGCGGTCTCCTAAGGGATACGTGGACTAATGAAAAATCAAGGTTTTTAACCCACGAAGGTGGGTTTTGCCTGCGTAGCCGCGATTTCTAATCGCTGGGTTTTGCATAATCACGTTCCCAAATACCGAGTCATTGACACTCTCAGAGGCTTTAGCTGCTGAGATTCTGCTGACAGATTGAGATTAGGGAGTACCCAAAGTCTAATTCTCGCTGCGTTCGTCAAACAACGCCTACTTAGTTACTCTAAGTCCAGCTTAGGTTTCTAGCTACTTTTATCATTTTGGTGCTTTCAGAGGCCATCACTCAGCCAAGATCCGGTACGCTCCACAACCTGCCATTAATCGCTCTTTCTCGTCCTACTGCCGTTAGGACTTAAACCTAACCGTTGTTTCACGGGAGCCGGGATTTCTCCGATACTAGGATGTTTCAACACGTAGATAGTTATTCCTACTCACAATCTCATTTTAGCATAAAATACCACTGCGGTTAAAACCGCTCGTGTCCCGGCTGGTGAGCTGCGTCGAACCATCCCTCTCAGGGAGCCAAGCCACTGAGTTTCCCGCTTACCGCGAGGTTTTATGATTCTGAAAATACTCAATTCTGTGTTACCGCTACTGTCAACAGCGCTGTGTTTGACTGCTACTTATAGGGTATTTGCTGAAAATACTCCTAGTTTACCAACTCCCGTTCCCAGTGCCGTTAGTGCTGGTAATCAAATTATTCTCAATGGACGCACCTTACCAGGAGCATGGTTACAACCAACAGCAACCACCGTTAAAGGACAAACTTATCTGAGTGATGGCGCAGTTAAGCAATTAATGGGGATAGATTTACTCAATAGTAGTAATCCTGGCAAACAACCAGTACAGTGGTTTTCTGGCTTGACAAATCCCCCCATTCTCAATACCAATCTCAGCGAAGGATATCGCTATTTAGATATTACTCAATTAGCCCAAATAGCTAAATGGCAAATCCAAGCTAATGGTAGCACTTTAGTAATTTCTACTCCCCCTTCTCAACTGAAAAATATCCGTCTTGGTAAACAACCAAAAGGAGATAGAGTTGTCCTCGATTTAGATATAGCGACCCCTTGGCAAATTCGACAAGAATTACCAGTTAAAAAAGTAGTAGATCCTGATGAGATTATCCCTAAATCTACCACACCACCCAATCGAGAATGGACTCTCACCCTAGATGGTACTGCTGATCCGGCTTTAATACAACGCTATAACTCTCAACCCACTACACCGCCTATTCCCGCATCAATAATTCAAAAAGTGGAAGTGGTGAATAATCAAACAATTGTGCGTTTGAGTGTTCCCTTTGGTCAGTCTCTACAAGTTAGCACTATTCCCCAACCAAATCGCTTAGTTATTGATATTCAACCTGATGCCATGGTAGAAAAAACTATTGCTTGGGCGCAGGGATTACAATGGCGACAGCAGTTGGTAACTTTAGGAACAGATCGCTTTCCTGTGGTTTGGTTAGATATTAACCCTCGTGCTATAGGATTAAGCATTAAGCCTATATTAACTAATCCGCAAACATTAACTGGGACTGCCCCTTTGTTGCTAACTGCTCAAAATTACTTAGCAGTAGCCGCAATTAATGGTGGTTATTTTAACCGCAATAATAAATTACCTTTAGGGGCAATTCGGCGAGATAATCAATGGATATCCGGTCCAATTCTCAACCGGGGAGCGATCGCTTGGAATAATAACGGACAATTCTATTTTGGTCGGCTGACCCTCACAGAAACCTTAATTACCAACAATAATCAACGTTTACCCATTTCCTTACTTAATACTGGCTATGTCCAACGCGGTATTGCTCGTTATACTCCAGTATGGGGAAATACTTATACACCTTTAGCTGATAATGAAATTATCGTAGTTGTGGAAAACAATCAAGTAATTAATCAGTTAGCAGGTGATAAAAGTGGTATAACTGCTATTCCCATTCCCCAAAATGGTTATCTCCTCATCTTCCGCAATCAGACACCACAATTACCCATGGGGACAAAAGTTTCCCTGACCAGCAACACCACCACACCTGAATTTAGTCGCTACCCCCACATTATGGGTGCAGGTCCCCTATTAGTCCAAAATCGGCAAATAGTCCTGGACGGACCAGCAGAAACATTCAGCCCTGCTTTTATGAAAGGTCAAGCAGTTCGTAGCAGTATTTGTACTACCTCCAGAGGTAATCTGATGATTGCTGCTGTACATAATCGGGCTGGTGGTGGTGGTCCAACCTTGGAGGAACAAGCAAAATTAATGCAAACAATGGGTTGTATCAATGCTTTAAATTTAGATGGTGGTAGTTCTACCAGTCTTTATTTAGGCGGTCAGTTACTTGACCGTTCCCCCAATACAGCAGCCCGTGTTCACAATGGGATTGGGCTTTTTATATCACCAAAAGCTCCTAAGTAGGTTAGCATTGAAAATCGTCGTTATGGCAAGAGGCAAGAGGCAAGAGGCAAGAGGCAAGAGGGTTTGGGCGATTTTACTTTTCGTTACATATTACTCTTCGAGAAGCCGCTTCGCGTCTACGGTTTTTTTCCGTTCACCTACTTACAAGAGATAAAATCCAAATTACATATTTAACAGTTTTGTGTAATTCCCTAATTTTTTTGATGAAGACTTTGTGTGGACAGATTAGTTTCCGCCAGGGACTTTACCAGTCAAGGGTGAGTTTTGCTATCTTGATCAAAGTGGCTAAATCTGGCCCCCTTTTCCATCAACTGTTCCCACTAAAAACAGGTTTGTTATGTCTCCAATTGAGGTAACTATGGCTAAATTATCAGAAACTGCCCCAAATACTCTCACTCTGCAACCAACAATTAATTCTAGAAGTATTGCTGCTGGTGAATTACGTCCGTGGGGTTCGTTCACAGTCTTGGAAGAAGGGCGTGGATATAAAATTAAGCGAATTGAAGTCAAGCCCGGACATCGCCTCAGTTTACAAATGCACCACCACCGCAGTGAACACTGGATTGTTGTTTCCGGTACAGCTAAGGTAGTTTGTGGCGACAAAGAAATTTTACTAGGCAATAATCAATCTACTTATGTTCCCCAATGTACAACTCATCGGTTAGAAAATCCCGGTGTAATTCCCTTAATTTTGATTGAAGTCCAAAATGGCGAATATCTCGGAGAAGATGATATTATTCGCTATCAAGATGATTATGCCCGTTCGGACAAATAGGCAAGGGAGCAGGGGGAGAGAAATATTCTTTGACAACTGACCACTGTACGG
>NZ_VIKZ01000001.1:85512-111409 GCF_009711985.1 Dolichospermum sp. UHCC 0260
GACTAATAAGAAAATTCCATGATTCATTTCAGTCCAGCAGCCATTAATGAAATCGGGCGCTTAAAATCTAAACAACCATCAGATACCTTATTTCGCTTGCGAGTCAAATCTGGAGGTTGTGCTGATTTGTTTTACGATCTGGCTTTTGATACCACAGTCCAATTTCAAGATCGGGTTTTAGCGTTGGATGATATTCGCGTAGTTATAGACCCAGAAAGCCTAAATTACATCACTGGGTTATCACTAGATTATTCAGAAGATTTGACAGGTGGCGGTTTTCGCTTTCATAATCCCCAAGCAACATCCACCTGTAACTGTGGCAATTCTTTCTCTATTAGTCAGTAGTCATTGGTCATTGGTCATTGGTCATTGGTCATTGGTCATTGGTCATTGGTCATTGGTCATTGGTCATTGGTCATTGGGAAAATTCTTTCTCCCCCCCAACTTCCCCAACTTCCTCTACTCCCCCAACTTCCCCAACTTCCCCAACTTCCTCTACTCCCCCAACTTCCCCAACTTCCCCAACTTCCTCTACTCCCCCAACTTCCCTGTTCCCTCCCAAAAATGATTGACAGAAAATCAAAAAAAAAGATATAATCAGGATTTGTTAAAACTTAGATCATAAAGCAGCTTCACGCGCTGTAACTCATGCCAACAATACAGCAGCTAATACGTAGTGAGCGCGAACTAGCGCGTCAAAAAACCAAGTCCCCTGCTCTGAAGCAATGCCCGCAACGGCGAGGCGTTTGCACCAGAGTATACACAACTACACCTAAAAAGCCTAACTCAGCACTCCGCAAGGTAGCCAGGGTAAGACTTACCTCTGGATTTGAAGTAACAGCTTACATCCCAGGTATCGGTCATAACTTACAAGAACACTCCGTAGTTATGATTCGTGGTGGTCGGGTCAAAGACTTGCCCGGAGTTAGATACCACATTATTCGTGGCACATTAGATACAGCCGGAGTTAAAGACCGCAAACAAGGCCGTTCCAAATATGGAACTAAGCTCCCAAAAGCAGGTAAAAAATAGGTAAGCGGCGGTTAATCGCGTTAAATACGGTTAATCGTCCTACCTGCAAACTGCGTAATAAACCAGCAGTAACGAATTTTTTTTCAGAAAATCAAACTGGATCTGGCATAAAAACAAGTTGTATGAGTTTGGAGAAGATAATCTTGTAAACGATAACAGCACTTTAATCTAAATTTTAAAGCTGATTACGTTGTCGTCTTCTGTGTCTGGTAGCAGATAATAAGTGAATTAATTCAGCCTCCTCTCAACTGATAGCGATAGCATGGCTCAAGCCATAAAGGAAAACACAGGAAAAATCAGCGGCTAATTAAACCGCTTTTAGTCTCCTGTGTTCTGATAGCATATAATTTCGTGGTCAAATTCCGTATTCAAGGATGAAGTATGTCTCGTCGTGGTGTTAGTCAAAGGCGCACAGTCCCGCCTGACTCAGTGTATAATAGTCGCCTTATCAGCATGATGATGCGCCGGATCATGCGTCATGGCAAAAAATCAATTGCCGCAAGAATAGTTTATGACGCTTTGAAAACTATTGAAGAACGTACTGGTGGAAGTCCATTAGAAACTTTTGAAAAAGCGGTGCGTAATGCGACACCATTAGTAGAAGTTAAAGCTCGCCGCGTTGGTGGAGCAACTTACCAAGTACCAATGGAAGTGCGTACAGATCGCGGTACTACTCTAGCATTGCGGTGGTTAGTTCAGTATTCTCGCCAACGTCCAGGTAGAACCATGGCCGGAAGATTGGCTAATGAATTAATGGATGCAGCGAATGAAACTGGTAGTGCTATTCGTAAGCGCGAAGAAACACATCGGATGGCGGAAGCGAACAAAGCGTTTGCACATTATCGTTACTAACTAGAAAAACGATATATCGTCTTCTCGTGTGCGGTATATCGTAGAATTTATAGCTAATGCCCAAAAAGGCAACTGCCTAGCTAGGCTAACAAAAAAAGACGGTTTTCCGTAAAAGTATAGAATCTTAACAAAGAGTAATATACAAGATATCATGAGGCGACAACGTTAGGAGGTAACTGTGGCACGCACGAACCCGCTAGAGAAAGTACGCAATATCGGTATTGCGGCGCATATAGATGCGGGCAAAACAACGACAACAGAGAGAATATTATTTTACTCTGGGATCATTCATAAAATTGGCGAAGTTCACGAAGGAACAGCCGTTACAGACTGGATGGAACAAGAACGGGAGCGGGGAATTACCATCACTGCTGCTGCCATTAGTACCAGTTGGAATGATCATCAAATTAACATTATTGATACTCCCGGTCACGTGGACTTCACCATTGAAGTTGAGCGTTCCATGCGAGTATTAGATGGTGTAATCGCTGTATTTTGTTCCGTAGGTGGTGTTCAACCCCAATCAGAAACAGTATGGCGACAAGCAGACCGCTATAAAGTCCCTCGCATTGCCTTTATTAACAAGATGGATCGCACCGGTGCGAACTTCTATAGAGTGCATGACCAAATGGTCGATCGCTTGCGAGCTAATGCGATCGCTATTCAACTGCCTATCGGTAGTGAAACTGAATTTAAGGGGATTATTGACTTGGTGAAAATGTGTGCATATATGTACACAAACGACCAAGGAACTGATATCCAAACAGTAGAAATTCCCGCTGAACTAGCCGAAAAAGCCGCCGAATACCGCATCAAGTTGGTAGAAGCAGTATCAGAAACTAGTGATGTGCTGATGAATAAGTACTTCGAGGGCGAAGAACTGACAGAAGCAGAAATCTGTACTGCCCTCCGCAAAGGAACAATTGCTGGAACAATAGTCCCAGTGCTTTGCGGTTCAGCCTTTAAGAACAAAGGCGTGCAATTGATGTTGGATGCGGTGATAGATTATCTACCATCACCACTGGAAGTGCCACCAATTCAAGGCACACTGCTCAACGGTGATCCCGTAGAACGTCATGCTGATGATAACGAACCATTATCAGCGTTGGCATTTAAGATTATGGCTGATCCTTACGGTCGCCTCACCTTCGTTCGTGTTTATTCTGGTGTGCTGAAGAAAGGTAGTTACGTTCTTAACGTCAGCAAGAATAAAAAAGAACGGATCTCTCGGTTAGTGCTGATGAAAGCAGATGACCGACAAGACGTAGATGAACTACGGGCGGGTGATTTAGGTGCTGCTTTGGGATTGAAAGACACATTGACAGGTGATACCCTTTGTGATGAAGGTTTCCCAGTAATTCTGGAATCCCTATTTATTCCTGAACCTGTGATCTCGGTAGCGGTTGAACCCAAAACCAAGAACGACATGGATAAGCTTTCCAAAGCACTGCAATCTTTGAGTGAAGAAGACCCCACCTTCCGGGTGCGTGTTGATCCAGAAACCAACCAAACCGTGATTGCGGGCATGGGAGAATTGCACCTAGAAATTCTTGTAGATCGGATGTTACGGGAATTTAAAGTAGAAGCAAACGTTGGTGCGCCCCAAGTGGCTTACCGCGAAACCATCCGCAAAGCCGTCGAAAAAATTGATGGTAAATTTATTCGCCAAAGTGGTGGTAAGGGTCAGTACGGTCATGTAGTGATCAACTTAGAACCAGGTGAACCAGGCACAGGTTTTGTATTTGTTTCTAAAATTGTCGGTGGGATTGTTCCCAAAGAGTACGTAGGACCTGCGGAACAGGGCATGAAAGAATGTTGTGAATCTGGTATTTTAGCCGGATATCCACTCATTGATGTCAAAGCTACCTTGATACATGGTTCTTATCACGACGTAGACTCTTCAGAAATGGCTTTCAAAATTGCCGGTTCTATGGCAATGAAAGAAGCGGCATCAAAAGCCTCTCCGGTGATCTTAGAGCCGATCATGAAAGTTGAAGTAGAAGTACCTGAAGACTACATCGGTAACGTGATTGGTGACTTAATCTCCCGCAGAGGACAGATTGAAAGCCAAAGCACTGAACAAGGACTGGCAAAGGTGGTATCGAAAGTTCCACTGGCAACCATGTTTGGTTATGCCACTGATATCCGGTCGAAAACCCAAGGTCGGGGTATCTTTACGATGGAATTTAGTACCTACGAAGAGGTGCCTCGCAGCGTAGCTGAGGGAATCATCTCAAAAAGTAAAGGGAACGCTTAATTAAAAAAGGAAACGATTATTCATGGCACGCGCAAAGTTTGAAAGAACTAAACCTCACGTTAATATCGGTACTGTTGGTCACGTTGACCATGGCAAAACTACTTTAACAGCAGCTATTACCATGACCTTGGCCGCTAATGGTCAAGCGGTGGGTAAAGGTTACGACCAAATTGATAATGCACCAGAAGAAAAAGCTCGGGGTATTACAATCAATACCGCTCACGTTGAGTATGAAACCACTGCTCGTCACTATGCTCACGTAGATTGCCCTGGACACGCTGACTATGTGAAAAACATGATCACAGGTGCAGCGCAAATGGATGGAGGCATCCTCGTAGTTGCGGCTACGGATGGTCCTATGCCCCAAACTCGTGAACACATCCTCTTGGCAAAACAAGTCGGTGTTCCTAGTCTGGTCGTGTTCTTGAACAAACAAGACATGATGGACGATGAAGAGTTGATGGAATTGGTAGAAATGGAACTGCGGGAATTGCTGACCGCTTATGATTTCCCCGGTGATGATATTCCCATTATCAAGGGTTCGGGTCTGAAAGCTCTGGAAGCAATGATTGCTAATCCCAAAACTCAGCGCGGTGAAAATGAGTGGGTAGACAAAATCTATGAGTTGATGGATGCTGTAGATGCTTCTATTCCTACTCCTGAAAGGGATGTGGATAAACCATTCTTGATGGCTGTGGAAGATGTGTTCACCATCACAGGTCGTGGGACTGTGGCTACTGGACGGATCGAACGCGGTATCGTTAAGGTTGGCGATACAGTTGAGCTAATTGGCATCAGAGATACCAAGACTACCGCAGTCACTGGGATTGAAATGTTCAAAAAGAGCCTTGATCAAGGTATGGCTGGAGATAACGCTGGTGTACTACTACGTGGTCTCAAAAAAGAAGACATTGAGCGGGGTATGGTAATTGCCAAACCTGGTACAATTAAACCTCACACTCAGTTTGAAGGTGAAGTTTACGTTTTAACTGAGAAAGAAGGTGGTCGGAAAACACCATTTTTCGCAGGTTATCGCCCTCAGTTCTATGTGCGGACAACTGATGTAACTGGAACAATCAAAGCCTTTACCGATAGGGAAGGTACAGATGTGGAAATGGTTATGCCTGGCGATAACATCAAGGTAACAGTAGAATTGATCAATGAGATCGCTATTGAACAAGGTATGCGCTTCGCTATTCGTGAAGGTGGCCGGACTATTGGTGCTGGCGTTGTCGCTAAAATCTTGAAATAACACTCACCTTTTTGCTCTTATTCAAAAGGAGTAGAGATGAATTATATAATCTCTGCTCCTTTCTATTCCCATAAACAATTTTAAATTTCAGATTTGCGATGAAATTTAACATCTAAAAATCTAAAATCTAAAGTCTAAAATTTACCGAACCTGGAAAACTAAAAATGGCAACTCTACAGCAGCAGAAGATTAGAATTCGTTTAAAGGCATTTGACCGCCGTTTATTAGATACATCTTGCGAGAAGATTGTTGAAACAGCTAACCGTACCAACGCTACAGCTATCGGACCAATTCCTTTACCCACAAAACGCAAGATATATTGCGTACTGCGATCGCCTCACGTAGATAAAGACTCCCGCGAACACTTTGAAACCCGCACCCATCGCCGGATTATTGACATTTACCAGCCTTCTTCTAAAACTATTGATGCACTCATGAAGCTAGATTTACCTTCTGGTGTAGATATTGAAGTCAAATTGTAAATTTGTCATTTGTCAGTGGTCAGTAGGGGCGAAGCATTTGGAAGATAAATTATCGGTCATTGCCAAAAATAGTTCTCCAAATGCTTCGCCCGTACAGTGGTCAGTAGTGAAGGAAAAACAACGAACAACTGACAATTAGCTCTGAGAAAATTTATCTCAGGGCTTTTTATTAGCTATAAAACATCATGATAAAATATGAATAAAGTACAGAGAAAGTAGGCAAGAATATAATATTTTAAGACTACAATTTATACTTAACTAACAATACTAACAATGACATCTTCTTCTAAAATCGCAGTGCGTGAACTACCTCTATTCCCATTACCAGAAGTGGTTCTATTTCCGACCAGACCATTACCTCTACATATCTTTGAATTTCGCTACAGAATCATGATGAATACGATTTTGGAGAGCGATCGCCGATTTGGGGTATTGATGATTGATCCCACAAAGGGGACAATTGCTAATGTGGGTTGTTGTGCGGAAATTCTGCATTATCAACGGCTACCTGATGACAGAATCAAGCTATTAGCTTTAGGACAGCAAAGATTTCGGGTTTTAGAATATGTCCGCGAAAAGCCCTATCGCGTCGGTTTGGTAGAATGGATTGAAGATCAACCCCCAGCTAAAGATTTACGTCCTTTAGCATCTGAGGTAGAACAACTATTGCGGGATGTTGTGCGTCTTTCTGCCAAGTTAACAGAACAAGAGATTGAACTACCAAATGATTTACCAGATTTACCCACAGAACTATCTTATTGGATAGCTAGTAATCTCTATGGTGTCGCTCCCGAACAGCAAGCATTATTAGAAATACAGGATACAGTTGCTCGTTTAGAACGAGAAGCGGAAATTCTCACTTCTACTCGTAATCATTTAGCAGCGCGTTCTGTTCTCAAAGATACGTTTAATGAAATGGAATAACTCAACCAACTTTAATCAGATCATCGGTAGGATAGATAGAACAGTTTATCTATCCTGAATCTATGTCTAACTCTAAACAACCCCTGACCTATCCCACCATTAGCAAAAGTGATCAAATAGATAATTATCACGGAACTGCGGTTGCAGACCCTTACCGCGCCTTAGAAGACCCGGATACGGAAGAAACAAAGGTTTGGGTAGAAGCCCAAAATCAAGTTACCTTTAGCTACTTAAATGAAATTCCTGCTAGGGAAAAAATAAAACAGCGTCTCACCAAACTTTGGGATTATGAAAAATATGGAACTCCCTTTAAAGAAGGTGAAAGTTACTTTTATTTCAAAAATGATGGACTGCAAAATCAAAGTGTTCTCTACACTCTCCCAACCTTAGAATCAGAACCAAGAGTATTACTTGACCCTAATCAACTTTCAGAAGATGGTACAGTTGCCCTTTCAGGAATTGCTATCAGTGAAAATGGTCAACTTTTAGCTTATGGTTTATCTAGTTCTGGTTCAGATTGGCAAGAATGGAAAGTGAGAGATATTGCCACAGGTGAAGATTTACAAGATCATTTACAATGGATTAAATTTTCTGGTGCTGCTTGGACTCATGATCATCAAGGTTTTTTCTACAGTCGTTATGATGAACCAAATGAAAAAACCAAATTAGAAGATGTAAATTATTACCAAAAATTATATTATCACAAACTTGGTACACAGCAATCAGAAGATATTTTAATTTATCATCGTTCTGATGAAAAAGAATGGGGTTTTGGTGGTAACGTCACCGAAGATGGCAAATATTTGATAATTTCAATCTGGCTAGGAACTGACTCCAAAAACTTAGTTTTTTATCAAGATTTAACAAATCTAAATTCTGAAATTATCGAACTAATTAACCAATTTGCAGCCGATTATAGCTTTATTGATAATGATGATCATATTTTCTACTTTCGCACAGATTTAAATGCCCCAAAAGGCAGAGTTATTGCCATTGATACTAAAAAACCAACTTCAGAAAATTGTCAGGAAATTATTCCCCAAGCTGTAGAAACATTAGAAAGTGTTGGTATTCTGAATAATCAATTTGTCGCTGATTATCTGCAAGATGCCCATAGCCAAATCAAGATATTTGATCTCAAAGGGAATTTTATTCGAGAAGTAGAATTACCCGGAATTGGTTCAGCAAGTGGATTTGGTGGTAAACGCCATGATACAGAAACATTTTATAGTTTCACCAGCTTTACTACTCCCGGAACTATTTACCATTACGACATGAAAACGGGTAAAAGTGAAATTTTCCGGCAGCCAAAAGTAGATTTCAATGCTGATGAATATGAGACGAAACAGGTTTTTTATGAAAGTAAAGATGGTACAAAAGTGCCAATGTTTATTACCCACAAAAAAGGAATTAAATTAGATGGCAATAATCCCACTTATCTCTATGGATATGGTGGTTTTAATATCTCATTAACACCAAGTTTTTCTGTGAGTTTATTAATATGGCTAGAAATGGGGGGAGTGTATGCTGTTCCTAATTTGCGAGGTGGTGGTGAATATGGGGAAGAATGGCATCAAGCAGGAATGAAAGAGAAAAAACAAAACGTTTTTGATGATTTTATTACTGCTGCTGAATGGTTAATTGCTAATAATTACACTAAACCTGCAAAACTAGCAATTGGTGGAGGTAGTAACGGCGGTTTATTGGTGGGTGCTTGTATGACTCAACGCCCTGATTTGTTTGGTGCAGCCTTACCCGCAGTGGGTGTTATGGATATGTTGCGTTTCCATAAATTTACTATTGGTTGGGCTTGGGTAGCTGAATATGGTTCTTCAGAAAATGCGGCAGAATTTACAAATTTGTATGCTTATTCACCTTTGCATAATTTGAAGATGGGAACAGCTTATCCGCCAACTTTAATTATTACCGCAGATCATGATGATCGTGTTGTTCCTGCCCATAGTTTTAAATTTGCTGCGGCTTTACAAGTAGCCCATAATGGTAATGCACCTGTATTAATTAGAATTGAAATAAAAGCAGGACATGGTGCAGGTAAACCGACAGCAAAAATTATTGAAGAAGCAGCAGATAAGTGGGGTTTTTTGGTACGCGTTTTGGCGATTGATGTTTAATGGTAGATAAATTTCCGATAATTTTCAGTTACTGCACATACAATACTTGTTTAAACCTGCGTCTTTAATGCTTTCACTCATATATATATATATATATATATATGAGTGCATAGTATGAGTTAATATTTTGGTAAAATTTTACCTAGCGCGAATTTTGGGTTCAATGCTACTCTTACTTCGTGACTGCAAAATGAATCAAAAAAGCACTGAAAAGAAAAACTATGGCTCAAGCCCATTACCAAATCCTGTTTTTAGAAGATTCCCCAGTAGATAGGGTATTATATAGCCGCTTTTTAAGTCAGGATACGTTGGCTACATATGAGATAACTGAGGCTAAATCAGGATTAGAAGGATTAAGCAAACTAGCGGAAAGCCAGCCAGATTTAATTCTTCTAGACCATCAACTGCAAGATATGAATGGGTTGGAATTTCTCAACCAGTTGCAGCTACAACTCAGTAGTCCACATATTCCAGTGATTATTTTAACAGGAACAGGAGACGAAAAGATTGCTGTGCAAGCAATGAAGAACGGTGTTCAGGACTACATTGTTAAGGATAAAATCACTCCCCAAGGGTTGTGCCGCGCCATTCATGAGGTATTAGAGAAAACCCGCATGATGAAGAATATGCAAACCCTTTATATTCCCCTCCAGCAAGCAGAATTATATCAAGATTTGCACAACCTCAATGCCTCACTAGAGAAAAAGGTACAGAAACTGACTGAGAAACTAGCAGTTAGTGAAAGTAAATATCGCGCTATCTTCAACCAAAAATTTCAATTTACAGGGCTACTTGACCTAGAAGGGATGGTATTGGAACTCAACCAAGCATCTTTGGAATTTACTGGGTTGCAAATGGCAGACTTGATCAACCGTCCCATTTGGGAAGTTTATTGTTGGCAAATTTCCCAGGCAACTCAGGATCAGTTAAAGCACGCGATCGCTCGTGTTGCCCAAGGTGAATTTATTTCCTACGAGGTAGAAGTACAGGGAATAGATAATCAAATCCTCACCATAGATTTCTCCATCGGACCCCTAAGAAATAATGCCGGTGAAGTAGTTATGCTGATTTCAGAGGGACGGAATATTACTGAAGCAAAGCTTAATGAAGCTAAATGCAAGCAAGCAGAAGCCACTTTAAAATTTCAAGCCCAGATCCTCGAAGAAATTCACGATGCTGTCATTACTACTGATATCAATGGCATTATTCAAAGTTGGAATCTCGGTGCAGAGAACTATTATGGGTATACAGCAGCGGAAATGATTGGGCAGAGTGTGAGCATTCTCTACGTAGATCCAGTTGAACTCCAAACAAACATAATGTCAACCCTATTGGCAAAGGGTCGTCATGAGGTAGAGGTGGCTGCCTGTCGTGCGAAATCAGGAGATATCCTTTATATCAACTTGCGGCTTTCGGTCATCCGGGACAACCATGGCAACATTACCCATATAGTTGGCTGCTCCCATGACATCACTAAACAGCAAGCTGCAATTAAAGAGCGGAATGATATGTTAAAACAAGAACAAGCTGCTCGCAAACAAGTAGAAGCTGCTAACCAGATCAAAGATGAATTTTTGGCGGTTGTATCCCACGAATTGCGGACACCACTGAACTCTATACTCGGTTGGGCTAGTTTACTCAAAAAAGGTAAATTAAAGCCAGAAGAAACGGATGAAGCTCTAAGTATTATTGAGCGTAATGCCAAATTACAGGTTTACTTAATTAATGATTTGCTCGATATGTCCCGGATTTTTCAGGGTAAAGGGACAATGAAAGTCTCTTCAGTTAATCTCGCTACTATAATTTCAGCGGTTTCAGAAACACTGTTTTTAGCACCCAAAACTAAAAAAATTCAGATTCAAACTATTATTGCAGCAAATATTGGTCTAGTTGCTGGTGATCCAGTCCGATTGCAACAAATCCTGTGGAATTTGTTGTCCAACGCTGTCAAATTTACACCTCATGGTGGGCAAATAGAAGTGAGGCTAGAGTGTGTTGGCTTTGATGCTCAAATTACAGTCAGTGACACAGGTAAAGGAATCAGCCCAGAATTTTTACCATACATATTTGATTACTTTCGTCAAGAAGATAGCTCAACTACTAGAGAATTCGGTGGCTTGGGGTTGGGGTTGGCAATTGCCCGT
This sequence comes from Dolichospermum sp. UHCC 0260, assembly GCF_009711985.1. Lineage (NCBI taxonomy): Bacteria > Bacillati > Cyanobacteriota > Cyanophyceae > Nostocales > Aphanizomenonaceae > Dolichospermum > Dolichospermum sp. UHCC 0260. The sequence goes on from NZ_VIKZ01000001.1 coordinate 96,588, forward strand.
AATTTAGCAGAACTGCATGGTGGCACTATTCAAGCTGATAGTTCTGGTCTGGGACAGGGAGCTACTTTCACCTTTAGACTACCGTTAATGAATGCTAACTCAGAAAATGCTGATTATCCTCAGCCACAAGATGGATATTTAGCTTAACCGAATCAAACTTAAACTAATTGGTAGTAAATGTATTACCCGGCAAAGCATTATTTTTTCTGTCAATGAACAACTAAGAATTAGTTAATGCTTCCAAAAGCGGATATAAATTGAATTATTGCGGCTGAAGTGCGAGAAATAGGGGGAAATTTCCAATATTGACTGCTCATAAACAACAAATATGACTTTTTACAACATTTTTTTAACTTCTTTCCACAATTATCATTTTTTGTGTAATCATTAGAAAGTGGGAATTAATTCGGCGGTAATGTTTGTGGTTAGTATTGACAGGCTTTCCCTTTTGGTATTTACAGACTTTTCTCCGAAATCTAAATCTCTACATTCTTATGATTTTGGAAATATTCTATGTCAATTTACGTGGGTAACCTCTCTTACGAAGTTACACAAGACGCTCTCAGTGCTGTTTTTGCAGACTATGGTGCTGTAAAACGTGTTCAACTTCCTACTGACCGTGAGACAGGCCGCTTGCGCGGCTTCGGTTTTGTGGAAATGGGTACTGAAGCTGAAGAACAGGCCGCTATTGATGCCCTTGATGGTGCTGAATGGATGGGTCGTCTTCTGAAAGTGAACAAGGCCAAACCCAAGGAAGATAGAGGTCCTGGTGGTGGTGGTAGTCGCGGTGGCTACGGCGGCGGCGGTGGTAACCGTGGCGGCGGCGGCGGTCGCTATTAAGCTGAATTTCGCTAAAATCTTTTAGTTATTCAATGCTGGAAAAATTACCTATTCCCTTCGCGGGGTGGGTAATTTTTTTGATCGTAAAACCTCTTCTCCAGAAAGTACAGCCGGAAGTTGGACAATTTCTACAGGTTTTCCTAGTCGGTAGATTTCCACTTGTTGATTTTGGGGGTTAATTAACCAACCCAAACGCAAACCATTATCTATCAATTAGCCTTCTTCATCATCACCAAAATCAGGTTCAACACCAAGAGCGCGTAATTGTGCTGCTAATCTTTCTGCACGTCTTCTTTCTCGCTCCCCTTGTTTTCTTTCCCGTTCTGCCGGTGTGAGAACCCAGTTACCTGACGCATCATACCAGCGTAACCACTGCCGTTCAATGCCTTGATAGACACCTTGCCACAGTCCCAAACCTAATTCAATATCATTTAGCCATACACGCAGTTGATTGATTTCCAATTCAGCATAACTACTTCCCTGTAACTGAAATGCTCTTAACTGGTCAGTGTAACGGTCAAAAACTATATAATAAGGTACTCTTAAAACTCGTTCGTAAACTTCCCACTTAGTTGGAGGTTGACTAGCATCTCGTAAGGTTCTCCCTAAATCTTCTTTTTCTGTTCCTGGTGAAATAAATTCTACCACTACAAAAGGATTAACGCCTTCTTGCCAAACTACATAACTCAGCCGCAGTTCTTTTTGTGCATACAACCTGGGGACATCAACTACCGCAAACCAGTCAGGGCGTTTATACCATAATGGATGATGAACATCGTAGTAAAGATTTAAGTCTGTGGCGATAAATACCTGATTTTCCGGGAACTTTGACGGACAAAAAGTTTCCCGTAATAACTGGGGTTGTAAAAGATGAAATTCGTCTGGCAAACCGGGTTCCTCTGGATCTTCGCTAGGTAAATCATACATTGTCGGTAGGAATTCCTTAGCAGAACGCGGTGGGTCTGTTTGATACATAACGGCTGCAAAAAAGAAATGTCAATTTCACTATCAATACCTTGTCCATTTTCTGTAGGTTGGGTTAAGCGACAGCGCAACCCAACAAATGCGTTGGGTTTCATGCTTCAACCCAACCTACAAATCTTGTTTAGAAAAAATTTTAGTGCATCATAATTTGGCACATCGAATAAAAAAATTACCTGTTCAATTTTGATTAATTTAAGCTATACTATTCAGTAGTGTAAATTCATATCTATATTTACACTGAACACCCCAAACAACTATAATGTTGAATGAGGTGAAATTAAATATAAAAAGGAGCAACATCAGATGTCTTACGTTTTATGTGTTGTTCTGGCTTTGCTTATTTTGGCTTTGCTTTCTCTGGCTTTTATCTCCAGCAAGACTGCCGAAATTGCAAATTCAGGCGTTTTAATGTTCCGTTCAATTGAGCATATCTTAGAGCGATGGATTAATCGCAATAAGTAATAGGTACGTTTAAGTAGGTGACACTACTATTGTATGTTCTTCTGTATCAAAGTTAACCTTACTAAGGGCGCACTTCTCTTATATAGGGGGTCTGCCCTTTTTTTTATTTAAACATTTGACGCATCATGTAAACCAATATAACAAGAATATAATAATCTGTCAAGCGCAAAATATAAAATATTGTTCTCGTTCCTAGTCTCTGACTAGGAATGCAGTTGATGAGGCTCTGCCTCAAGTACCAGCACAAAATCGGGTAAAGTGGCTTGTATTCTGGAATTGGAGGCAGAGCCTCCTGGTAGGCATTCCCAGCCGGAGTCTGGGAACGAGGGATATATTTTTATTTCTCGTTCCTAGTCTCTGACTAGGAATGCAGTTGATGAGGCTCTGCCTCAAGTACCAGCACAAAATCGGGTAAAATGGCTTGTATTCTGGGATTGGAGGCAGAGCCTCCTGGTAGGCATTCCCAGCCGGAGTCTGGGAACGAGCAATTATCTACGGTTTAATTTCATTCTAAAACAACTAAAATAAAACATGGTTAAATATGTAAAATGAATGCTCTTGGTCAAATTGTAGTGGCTGCATATACATAATACAAAAATGAGATTAAACTTATCTATGCTCGCTTATAACTATCCTTTCTTCTAGGAGTCGCTGCAATTTGAATAATTTTGAATTTACAAAGGTAGGTAAATTATGCTTCAAGCCTTACCAAAAATAGTAACTTTTGCAGAATTTATAGAATGGCTACCTGATAAGGGACGCTATGAATTACATGATGGAGTAATTGTTGAAATGAATCCACCCGTAGGTTTTCATGAAGATATTATTTGCTTTTTAGCTGAGAGAATCACGGCTGAGTATTTACGGTTGAATTTACCTTATGGAATCCCAAAAACCACTTTTGTGAAAACACCAGGAAGCGAATCCAGCTATTTACCAGATGTGTTAGTAATCAATAGAAACATTCTAGCAACTGACCCAAACTGGAGAAAATCAGCAGTAATTTCTGAACCTGATTCGATTCCTTTAGTTATTGAAGTTGTGAGTACAAATTGGCAAGATGATTATTATAAAAAGCTGGGAGATTATGAAAGATTAGGTATTGCTGAATATTGGATTGTGGATTATTTAGCACTGGGAAGTAAAAGGTTTATTGGTAGTCCTAAACAACCAACTATTTCTATTCATCAACTAATAGATAGAGAATACCAAATTAGTCAATTTACAGGTAGTGAATTGATAGTATCATCAACTTTCCCAGAATTAAAGTTGACTGCGGAACAAATTTTCAAAGCAGGTAATATTAATTAAACCTTCCTGCCTGAGTTTTTCCAATTTCTGTAAAACACTGTTTACTTTTTTATGTATAGGACTTACGCAAAATATCTCTCAAACCCTCATTTCTCTGTGAACTCTGTGCCTCTGTGGTTCGTTTTTCCATGACTTGTGCGTAAGTCCTAATGTAAAAATATTTATCTGGAATCTGCTGTACACTTAGGTGGGCAATGCCCACCCTACTGTTTAATAATAACTGGCGGATTTGCGATAATGTACTGCTGTGACAGCATCTTGATTTAAGACCTTACCATCATCAACAGTGGCATAAACTAACCAATGATCACCAGATTCCATCCGACTTTGGACAGAACATTCCAGATACGCTAAAGCACCATTGAGAATAATGCCGCCATTATTGGCTTCTTGAGTGTCCAAACCGGCAAATCTATCTTGTCCAGGGGCGTAAACTTTCATAAATTGCTTACGAATTTCTTTCCCTTCCGCCAAAATATTGACTACAAATTTGTTATTTGTATAGGATAAGGATTCCATAGCTCGTTCTTTAGCTACCGCAATGGTTAAACCAGGAGGATTAAAACTGGCTTGTGTTACCCAAGATGCTAACATTCCCGTTTTAACATCACCTTGGCTTGCTGTAACCACACATATAGAACCAACAATCCGCCCTACAGCTTGTTCGACATTACTTGCAGGTTGTTTAGCGACAACTGATTTTTTCGCGGCGCGTTTCAATGCTTGGGCGAAATCAGTTCCCGCTTCTTCGCAGGTTTGCAAGGTAACTTCATTGGGTTTGAATTTAACGCGAATGGTGTCAAATCCAAATCTGTATCCTGCGTCTTTGAGTTTGCTTTCAATTAAATCAACGGCTTCTCCACTCCAGCCAAAAGAACCAAATACGCCGGCTAATTTATTGTTAGTTGCGGTAGAAAGGACAATTCCTAATGCTGTTTGTACCGGTGTGGGTGCGTGTCCTCCTAAGGTGGGAGAACCTATGACGAAACCGGCGGATTTTTCAATTGCGGCTTTGATTTCTTCAGGTTCGGTAAATTCGCAGTTAATGGCTTCGACATTGACACCGGCTTTGGTGATGCCGCGAGCGATCGCCTGTGCTAAAGTTGCAGTATTACCATAGGCTGAGGCATAAATTAAAGCCACAGTCATATCAGCGGAGGTTTGCTGTTTAGTCCATTCCCGATAGCCTTTGGTAATATCAATTAAACCATAGCGGACTATTGGACCATGACCAGTAGCATACATTCGCACCGGCAAATCTGCCAATTTCTCCAAAGCCGTTTCGATTTGTCTGGCGTGAGGTGCCATTAAACAGTCAAAATAATAGCGTCTATCTTCGTTAAATACTTCCCAACCTTCATCAAAAACCTGATCTGAACAAATATGCGCTCCAAATAGTTTATCAGAAAACAAAATTTCCGTTTGTGGGTCCCAGGTACAAACTTCGTCCGCGTAACGGGGGTTAGGTGTGGGAATAAATTGTAAATGATGTCCCTTTCCTAAATCGAGGGTATCTTCCCCCCGCATGACCAAAATTGATAAATCGTCTTTTTCCAAAGCCGCGCGTAAATTTATCGCCCCTGGGTTAGAACAAACAAAGGTAATTTGGGGGGCAATTTCCAGTAATGCTTTTAACGTTGCAGCGCGGTTGGGGTTAATGTGACCTAAAATTACATAGTCGAGTTTTTTGACATCGAACCGCTGTTGTAAGGCTTGGAGGTAAATTTCGGTAAAAGTTTCGCCAGGGGGGTCAAGCAGGGCATTTTTATCGCCTTGGATGAGATAGGAATTAGCTGTTGTTCCCTTAGCTAAAGCATATTCAATTTCAAATCTTAGTCTTGCCCAACTGCGCGATCGCAATACGATAGTATCTGTACCAATGGGCAATATTTGCACGTCACGGGGTTTAGTTTCTGGCATTATATTTTTATCTCCTTTCTATTATTTCTATTATAATTTTTACCCCTCTCCAAGCCCCTCCTCGCTGGCGAGGAGGGGGATAAGAATTAGGATTGGGTGCGTAATAATTTTCCATATTCTAGTATTGCTGTTTGACTTAATTTAATGTATTTGTTTTTTCCATCATTCGGGTCGGCTTTACTAAGGAATGAGGATTAAATAAAGTGCAACTCTTGATGGATGTAATCTAACGTTGGCTTAGATTGTCGTTATCAAAAATTGTAAGTTAATAAATCCACGTTCCTAAGAAAGAATGTAGAGACGTTCCATGGAAGGTCTCTACAAGGGTTTTGGAAAAATTTATACTTGGTATAGTTTTCTGCACTATTCAATTGTTGTTGCTGTTTTTAACCCGCCTGGGAATGAATTCCCAGTCTCATAGCAAAAGTCATCTGAAGATGACTAAGTATACTACAGGTTTCCACTAGTAAACTAAAGTTTACTTTATCTATTAGCCCGGAAATCCATTTGCGGGCGGGTGTGGAGGCAACCAAATAAGCCATCTGCAGCAATACCTTGTCCATTTTATGTAGGTTGGGTTAAGCAACAGCGCAACCCAACGCTTATCTTGGGTTGCAGCATGAAACCCAACCTACAAATCAAGGCTTTTTCTAATTTGGACAAGGTATTGCTGTAGCTTACTTAATAGTGGTTTCCTACTTTCCGGTGGTGTACTGCTGTCATGGCATCGGGATTGGATACTCTACCGGCATAGGCAGTGCTGTATACTGCCCAATGATCACCACAATCCATGCGGCTGATGACTTCGCATTCTATGTATGCTAGGGCATCTGTGAGGATAGGTGCGCCATTTTCAGCAGGTTGGGTTTTCACACCTTGAAAACGATCTGCACCGGGAGCAAATCTTTTTAAGAAGTGTTTCATTAATGGTTGATAGTTGCCTTCTTCGAGTACATTGAGAACGAAGCGATCGCCTACTTGCATGAGTGATTCTATCGCTCGGTCTTTGGCGACGGCGATGGAAAAGCCCAAGGGTTTAAAGCTGGCTTGACTTACCCAGGAAGCTAACATGGCGCTGGATACGTCGTCTTTTTTGGCTGTGATGATATATAAACCACCGCTAATTCTGCCCAAGGCTTTATCTAAGTCAGCAGCCAGGGATTTCATGGCTTTGATGCTTTTGTCTCTTGTTACCCATTGTCCCAAGTCTGTCCCCGCTTCTTCACACTTTTTATAAGTGTTAGCTGTGGGTGTTTCCCGAATTTCAATTACGGGAAAAGATAAGTGTAAGCCTAAAGCCCGGAATTTATTTAATAGGGGATAGGTGGGTTCATCATCTCCTCCACCAGTTTCAAAAATGCCAATGGCTTGTTTTTCTTTGGCAGAACCTAAAACGGTGCTGAGGGCGGCTTGAATGTTAGAATTGCCTGAAGTTGGGGGCATTCCCACAACTAAGCCTGTACAACGTCCTACCAGTTCCCGCAGTTCTTGTAATTCGTTGACGCTGGCTAAATCTACTATTTCGACAGCGACACCAGTTTTTGTCATCCCGTTAGCAATAGATTGGGCTATTTGCGTGCCAAAACCGTATTCAGAGACGTAAAATATCCCTACAGGGGTTTCTGCTTTGGTTTGGCCTTGACTCCAACTGCGATAACGTCCTGTTAATTCTTCAACATTATGGTATAGTAGGGGTCCGTGTCCGGTGGCAATCATGCGAATTGTTTTCAATTCTGCCATGCGCTTCATTGCGGACAGAACGGAACGGGCATTTGGACCCATTAAACAATCGTAGTAATATTGAAAATCGGCTTCTATTGCTGCTAAATTGTCATCAAAGGTACTTTCTGAGCAGTAATGTAACCCAAAAGCGTCGCAGGTGTAGAGAATTTGGGTTTTGTGGTCAAAGCTGAAAATGGTATCCGGCCAGTGTAAATTAGGAGCTATGACAAATTCAAATTCGTGTCCATTTCCTAAATCTAGGCGATCGCCATTTTTGACAATTTTCCGGTTAAATGGTTGATGTACCATATCTTCCAAAAACTGAATTGCCACTTTTGACGCAACTACAGTTATATGAGGCGCGAGTTGTAATAAGTCTTTCACTAAACCGCTGTGATCTGGTTCAGTGTGACTCACAATTAAATAATCAATATCTTGGGGATTAATTAAACCCGTGAGAGTATCAAAATAAAGTTTGCGAAACTTTTCATGGGAAGTATCAACCAGGGCGATTTTTTCCCCCCGAATCAGAAAAGAGTTGTAGGTTGTACCATTTTGTAAGCCAAATTCAATATCAAAGCGATCGCGGTCCCAATCCAAAGACCGAATTGCGGTAGTATCTTCACTAATCTCTACAGTATTGATAGTCAGACGCTTTTCTAGTTTCTCGGTAAGCAATACCATAACGCCCCTCTTGAATAAATTGAGTATTTATGCCTTTCTCTTATTGTGGCACAGCTTGAATATTAATTTTTATTAAAAAACATATACCTCAGTTAAGAAAATTAAAACTGTGAACAATCATCCCTCTATAGTCCTAATTGTGGGCAATTCCCGTCTCCATTGGGCATTATTCATAGATAAAATCTTATACTTAATAATGGATAAATCCTATCTACTTAGGTCAGCGGGGCTAACTTGAAGTTAATCAGCTACTGAAGCATCAGTAAAAAAATAGAACCAGGAATTAATTAAAGTTTGAAAGTGGGGGTTAATCTCCTCCTTGATTTGAATTGATAATTACTTATTGTTCTCTGTTCACTTTATTCAAAGTAGTTTAATGGTTAATTATTAAAATAGATTTATCTTTCTGTTCTAGAAAATACTATGCCACAGCGGATAATTATAGAAGTCAATAATTTGTTTAAACGGGATAGAATTGTTCGGAACTTAGAACTTTTTCAGGATATTATTGTTATCTCCCTTTGCGTGAGTTTGTTTTGTGTCATGCTCATTCGCTTAGGAGATATGTTTTTATCATTTTTAAGTCCATTAGATTTACGGCAAGTAACATCTGATATTTTGTTTATTTTGATATTAGTAGAACTGTTTCGGTTGTTAGTTGATTACCTGCAAGAACGGAGTATTTCTGTAGGTGCAGCGGTAGAAATTACGATTGTTTCGGCTTTACGAGAGGTAATTTTACGTGGTGTATTAGAAATTTCCCGCGACCAACTTTTTGGACTTTCTGTATTTCTACTAGTTTTATCAGGAATTTTTCTGGCTTTACCTTGGATGCCTCGTTTCTTAGAACAGGTGAAAATTAATCAGCATGAAACAGTAGACACAAAACCAGAATTGTAATTTTATTGAAGAATAGGGAAAAGGATTATTTTACTAATTCCCTATTTAATTTTTGAGTATATTTGCTAAATAGTTTTTGTGCGACTCTGAAATCATACTGATAAAATAATACCTTTGCCATTGCTACGTAACGCTGAGGTAAACAATCCAACCTCCAAATCAAGGCTTTTCTCAATTTGGCGTAAGTATTAATCAAAATAACTTTATCTAGACTCCGAAATAAGATACTATAGTTGCTAAAACTTTATCCTCAAATATATGTCGCAATTAACATCAAAACAATGGATTTTAATTCAACAGAGAATAACACCTTATTTATTTTTGTTACCAGCCTTAATTATTTTAACATTAACTGTTTTTTATCCAGCAGTTCAAGCCTTTTATCTGAGTTTTACCAACTATGAAAATATAGGAGATCCTCCTCAATGGATTGGGTTTAAGAACTTTGTGCGTTTATCGAAAGATCCAGTTTTTTGGCAAACATTACAAAATACATTTATTTATCTGATTGGTGTTGTGCCAATTTTAGTATTTTTACCCTTGGGTTTAGCAATTTTAGTCAATCAAAAACTGCGGGGAATGAATTGGTTTAGAACAGCATATTATACCCCAGTTGTAATTTCTATGGTAGTAGCTGGGATAGCTTGGAAATGGTTATATGCAGAAAACGGATTGCTGAATCAAATTCTCAAAACTTTAGGGATTTTTCCCGACGGAATTCCCTGGTTAACAAGTCCAGATAAGATATTGGGAATTGTCCCCATTTCCCTAGCTAGTATTATGGTTGTAACTATTTGGAAAGGTTTAGGCTACTACATGATTATTTATTTAGCTGGATTGCAAGCCATTCCCGCTGATATTTATGAAGCCGCGGCTATTGATGGTTCAGACGATATTCGTAAACATTGGGATATTACCTTACCATTGATGCAACCCTATTTAGCTTTAGTGGCTGTAATTTCGGCGATTTCTGCAACTAAAGTTTTTGAAGAAGTTTATATTATGACCCAAGGTGGACCGCTGAATAGTTCTAAGACAATTGTTTATTATTTGTATGAACAAGCATTTGGTAATTTAGAAATTAGCTATGCTTGTACCATTGGTTTAGTGCTATTTTTAATTATCTTAGGTTTATCAATTTTAAGATTAGTTATCAATCAAGATGGGAATGATTTTAGTGTTTAATATTTAGGGCTTGCTGAAAAAGTTATCTGTGAGGGCTAGTACCGCAGGGCGGAAGTCAAAAGTCAAAAGTCAAAACTAATATACAGTAGGCTTTTTGGCGATTGAATATGGTTGCTTTATTTACGCCGTGATGTACTAGAAGTATGGCTAAGAGGATGTTTGAAAAGTTTTTAATGTATAAATAGCCAATTCCAGTTACTACCTAAATGCCAAAGGTGTGCGATCGCTGTGGGAATTTGTCTGATAGCGGAGCGTGGCGCAAGCTATATGAGGATTTACAGGATGTGATTAATTATTGCTTAGATCCCCGACTTCTTAGAGAAGTCGGGGATCTGAATAACTCACAGGATTAAAGATCGCTCTTGTGATAGGTTATTCAGGGATTAAAATCTCTAAAAACCAAAGGAGAAAACTGTATCGTTGAAGTCGAACTCAGGTGACTCCTACACCAGCGGGTAAATCTTCAAACCCAAAGATATAGTTAACTAAACTGAATTACTGATAGCTCTTTATACCTGCACGGAAAAACCTGGAGCGGGAAACAAAAAATATGGTTCATTTATCCGAAAATCGCCGTAGAGACAGGTCTAATTTTTTACCTCTTGTGAATTAGCTGAGGTTTTATTGATTCTTTTCATTTGGCGTTGGAGAACCTCTGCACGTCCGTTATCTCCCAAAAAGATATAACCTACTCTAGCTTGGTTAAAATGTTCCAATGCTTTCTTATAGTCATCTATCGCAGCATAGACTTGTCCTAAACTATACTGAGCTAGTGTCCAATCTTCCATATCTTCTAGTCCCTGAACTAAATCAATCGCTTTTAAATAATTGGTTTCCGCAAGGCGGACAAGTCCAGTTTGCCAATAGAGATCCCCCAAAGTACGATAAATAAGAGCTAACTGTTTTCCCTGTTGTGCTAAAGATTCTAAAATGGTGATCGCATCACCAGTTAAGCTATAAGTCTCAAATGTATTATCTGGTAGTTGATAGGCTTGAATCACAGATTGGGGTAAAACGTAGTTACTATAAAAATTTGCCAGCGTTAAAGCGTCTGCTTCGTTATTTAGAGAACTGGAAGCAATTTTTGCAGTTGCTGATTTTACTACTTCTGCTTCAGACTTACGCAGGATTCTAAATTCCAAATTGGTAGCTTTTTGCTCAGAATTGTAATTATCCTCCTGAGAGGATTTTCCGGTATTGGTGCGGATAATGATAGAGTAGGGAACACCGGCAGCTAAAGGTTTACCAGCATAAACAAGCTGAGTTTCCTTGGTTTTAGTCCGCCACATTAAGCCTGTTGCACCTGTCACTTCAATGGTGTATTCTGCCACTCCAGAAACTTGATGCCAACGAATTAGGGGAGTACGGCTGAGTAAGAGACTATGACGGGGAGTAATCAAATAGGGAATATCAGGATTAATTCCCCCCAGTATTCCCACAGTTTGAGAACCTCTGTAATCTCGACTCACCCAACTAAGACAAACTGAACCCATACCTGATGGTACACCAGCTTTGACAAGGACAGGTTTACTCCAGTCAGGACACCGCACATAAACTTTAACTCCTCTGTCTGGTAATATTTGATCACCTTGATATAGGTCAGTAGCTGGACGAACAGGAATCCAATCTGTGCGTTTTTCCCGCTGTATTCTCACCTTACCCGTGCCGGAAATAGAATAAATTTTAGCAGTTTGAGCCTTAACAGCAAAAGGAAATGTGATCAATGCCAAGGCCAATGTGATAGCTGTGAATTTGATCATTTACGAGTCTCCTGGGGGTTTAAACGCTTTTGAGCTATTGTTGCCCATTCATCCTGTTCGGGAATGGTAATATTGGCATACTGGTTGCAAGTTTTCCACTTTAGCAATGCTTCTTTTTTATCACCTTGGGCTTCCATGACTTGGGCTAGAAGACAATAAACATCAGCAATATCATACTTTTCTAATTTGAGAGTAGATTGTAAATCAATGGCTTCTAATAACTTGGCTTCAGCATCTGGATAGTTTTTTTGCATCAGTCGCGCCCAACCTAAATTTTTGAGAACAGTATGTTTTATTTTTGAGTCTAAAGGTTCTTTTTTATCTCTATCTAAAGTTTTGAGAAGTAAGGAAACTGCCCCGGAATAATCTTTTTTAAAAATATTCAGCCTTGCTAAATTATTAGTTGCACCAATAATTCCTCCTTGAATAGCTAATTGATATTCTGGACGAGCCTTTTCAATCATTTGCATATCCTCGTAAAGATTGCCCAATTGAAAGTGTGCCTGAGCATCATCAGCATTTAATTTAATAGCTCTATTAAACTGTTCTTCAGCACTACTCCAATCACCTTTTTTACGGCTTTCCATCCCTGGATTAGTATAAAAATTTGTGGCAATTTGTGGTAAAGATTGGCGAAAACTGAACAAACCTAAAACTACCAAAAAAGAAGAAATCGCACCTAATTCATGCCAATATTTTTTAGGAATATTAATTGTTTTTAGTAACTGTCTAAGAGATTCTTGACCAATTTTTGTGAGTGCGCCACCAGCAACAAGGAGAGTAAGAATACTTTGGGTACTGACTGTCACAGCACCAAAAGCATCAGGTACACCAGTCAAAAAGCGAGGGGAAATGTCACCAATTAAGCCCAAGGAAACAGTTAAACAGGTAACAGAAACCCCGCTACAGAGCCAATCAAAGCGATCGCTCCATGGGGTCTTAGGATCTTCCAGAAACCACCACCACGCCTGTTCATTCGGGTGAAAACTAGCACGAAAACTGGTAGATTCAGTAAAGAGTGCGATCGCCTGAGCCTTTGCTTTTAACCTGGTATCAATTTTGCTGATTTCTTCCAAACTTTGAGCAGATAAAGGAGGAGAATTTACAGAAGTAGCAAGCATTTCCAAAACCGAATTAACCCGATCTCGCGCAATCAAAACTTCGAGAATTTGAGCAGGAGAAGGACTTTGAACTAAATTCTCAAGCTCAGTCAGCGCAGTATTATATTGTTGGATTGCCTGTTCCAGATTAATATTTTCCATTTGAGATCCAAGTAAGCATTAACACAACAATTTACAATTTACAACACTACTCTACAACCCATTCCCAATCAAAATAAAGGGAGACCAATAATAAGGATGACTGAGATCACGGGAAATAGTCGCATTTTGTCCACTATTTCCTGGTGTCAATCTCACACTACTCCGTGTCTCACCACTGCTTTGATTTTTACCTGTAATCAAGGATATCTGAGCTTCGTGGAGGGCTTCAGCTTTAGTCATTTTCCCAGATTTGAGTCGAGCATATAAAGCATCCATGAGGGTTTGAGTACCACCATCACTAACTTCCCAGAGAGAAGCAATGGAAGCTCTCACTCCTGTTCGCTGGAGTTGATAACCAAACCCCAAGATTTCCAAACCATTACCCAATTCTCCACCCAACGCAGTTTGACAGGCACTCAATACCACCAAAGTAACATCGGGCAACTTCCACTCTTCAATTTCTTTTAAGTTAATCCGATTACCGTCACCCATGAGAATAAAAGAATTTTCTGGCGCACCTTTGACAAAAACAGCATGAGTTGCCATGTGAACAATGCTGTAGTTTTTAATTTTGGATAAAATCGCATCCCGGTTAAAAGCTTTATCAAACAGTTTGGTAGTGTTAGGAATTGCTGCACCTAATCCCTCAACTTCCGTCTTAGCAAAGGGCAATCCTTGGAAATTGAAATTCTGCCCTGCTACCTGAACATTGTAGTTACCTTGTGTAAATGCTCCTGCTAAAACACGAGGATCATGAGTAGATTCAGGTTCAAGTTTTGTTAATGCTAGGGCGGTGAGGTAGTTGATTTGATAGCGTTCCGTCAGCCATTTTTTACCATCGTAAAGTGCAGCCAAGGGAATATAACGCATTTGTCCGTCAGGTGCATAGATGATTGATTGTACATCTGCCTGTTGGAGTTCACTTTCTATTGGCTTAATCAATTGTTTATAAAGCTTTTGGGCAGTTTCCTTAACCTGAGAACTTGGATCTTGTAAATCTTGACGGAAAGTTTGAATCATTTTTTCTAATTCCGTCCGTTTGATTGCCACAGAACGACGGATTGGTGGTTTACCTGGGGGTAGTAATACCAATTCCAAGCGATCGTCTAAAACCAAGGTATAGAATAGGGCGATACGTTTTCCTAACCGATTTAATCGGGTTTGCAGGTCTTTATAGGCGGATAAAGTCAGATTTTGTTGTGGAGCGGTCTGTTGTATTTGTTGCGATAAAGCTACCACAGCAGGACTTTTAAGAAACTCGCTCATCTGTTGGTTAGTTTGCGCCTGGATTTTCTCAATTTCCTGAATGCGTTGCTGTTGAGTAGGAGTGCGAGTTTGCAATTTGCGGAGGTCGGCTAGTTCAGTACCAAGACGAATAACTGGAGCTTGAATCGCAGTATAATTTTGTATAATTTTTTGTTCTTGTGGAAATAGTTCAATTCCCTTTACAGTTCTTTCATTGCCTTGTACGTTACGAACATAGTCCTGTAGTTCTTGAACTTTAAGTAAATCTAATATTTGCAAGGCTTCCATTACTCTATTTTTTTCAAGTAGCAGCGATGCTAAAGCTCGATAACTATCTGCTACTGTTTGGGTGTAGGATGCTTGTTGCTCACGGGGTAACTTACGTAAGTCTTCGCGGATACCTTCTCGGATATTGACTGATTGCTTGTAGAAGACAATAGCTAATTCTGGTTGCTGTTGTTTTTCTAGTGTTAAGCCAATGTTACTCAAGGAAAGACCTTCCCCATTGCGATTGCCGATTTCTCGAAAAATAGCCAAAGACTGCTGA
>NZ_VIKZ01000001.1:111537-121248 GCF_009711985.1 Dolichospermum sp. UHCC 0260
AAGAACTCAATTGCCTTTGGGTATTGCCCCAGGGAAGAGTAAGCACTGCCTAGATTACCCAGGGAACTGGCTTCCCCATAGCGTTGGCGAAGCCTCTCTTCTGGAGAATCGCCGATTTCTCGAGAAATAGCCAAAGACTGCTGATAGAACTCAATTGCCTTTAGGTATTGCCCCAGGTAATAGTAAGCAATGCCTAGATTATTCAGGGATGTGGCTTCCCCATTGCGATCTTTCAGTTTTTGATAAATTATTAACGCCTGTTGCCAAGACTGGATTGCGTCTTTATATTGACTACGTTGCGCTTGCTGAATCCCTTGCTCTAATAGCTTGTCTGCTTCTGTTTTGCGGTCTTGACTCGTCTGTGCTTGGGCGGTGGTAGAGAGGAGATAACTGGGAATGGGTAACAGAGAGGGAATCAACGTCAGCAGCAGAGGCGACGTGAGCCAACTAATTAGTCTAAGTCGCAAGGTCATAAAAGTTAATAATAGGGTAATTACTTAGGATTTTGCCTTTGTTATAACTTTCAAGTTGCTTTTTGGTCAACAATTTCAAATGTAATTGATAAAGCCGCCATCTGTTGAGTATCAAACAGACGAATACCCGGTTTCCTTTCACCGCGTTTCCCCCCAGCCAGGTCATCTAATAAACTAGCTATTGCTTCTTCTGCTTTTTCAGCTACCTGACTACCACTTCTTTTTTCACTTCTTTGTTCCATTACCAATGTCTGTAATGGTTTCAATGCTTTCTCAATTGGTGCTGTACTCGCCACAATCAACACCTCTACAATCCCCAAAGGTTTACCAAAAGACAGCTTTCCTTCCTTGGGGATTTGAATTGTCTGCCCTGCCAAAACAAGTGCAGCATTTTTACCATCACTCACAGGAAATAAAATATCAATATCCCCATCAGGACTAAAGATTAATATGCCAATATGCAAATCACGATTTTCTCGATTTTTAACAGAGATTTGCACATATTTGTTAATTTCGATTTCAGCCAGAGAACTGTTTTGATAATTTATAATTTGCAGATTTTTTGCAGATGAAATTTTACCCCCACGCACAGTAAAAGACTCTGCCAACAAAGCCCGATTATCAGCAACCGTCAACCTAGCTGCCACGTTTAACCGAGATGAATTGGTATTCAGAGTCATTTTCATCAATCGAGCCGCCAGCAATAGTTTAAACTTCGTCTGGAGGCGATTTACGGCATCATTAATAGTTTCATCTTTCACCCCAAATGAACCAGGAATTAGTTCAAATCCAACTGAGAATAAACCTACACTATTTACATCTGGTAAATCTGCAAATTTTCTGGTTTCCAAATCTTGATGATAACTAGGCAACATTCGTCCCAAAATATAATGTAATTCCTGCTCTAACAACGGTACTACTTCAACGCGGGGAATTGATTGTAAAGCCTGTTTTGCTGCTTCTGTATCCACTGATTTATCTAAACCAATCCGTAATTTTAAATCATTTGGAATTGCCCGAATTTGTTCTTGCAACACCGCTCCAGGAGAAATTTTGACACCTGACTTAGTTTGCAGTAATCCGGTGGCATTTAGGCTAGAACGCGACTCAATTTTTACAGTTCCTTGGCGTTGTCCGTGATTATCAACAATATTAAAAATTGCGCCTTTACCTAAAGCTTCTAAAACTTGTGGTTCTGCACCAGTTAAAAGTAACTTAACAGCATTTCCTTTAACTTCCGTAATCACAGCTTCTGCGGCTAATTTCTGCATGGAAGAAAAATACATCGGCTGTTGTTCATCTTTACTACCTGTTTTTACTTCCAAACCTGGATTTTGACGGCGAGAATTTGCCATACTTTGTAAAAACTGCTCAGTTTTCCCAGCCGCAGCTATCACAACTTTACCCATTCCTTGATTACTCGTTTGTTGCCACAATTGACGAGTTAAGGAATATGTAAACACACCTGCATTCACATCTTTAGCAAAACTAGCATCAGCCGCTTGTTGATTACGTCCAGCCGCGAAAATAGCAGCACCATTAACAATATTTTTTTTGCGTCTTTCAATCCATTCTTCTTTAGATAATTTTAAATCAGTCAGCCAATGTTGCTGATAATCTAATTCTTCTTGAATTGATTTGAGTTTTATATTTGGGGTGTCCCCTCGCAGTTTTAACAGTTCTGCATAACCAGGACGTGACCTAATAATTAAATTCCCCCGCACTCCAGCACCAGAGTAACAACTATCGAGAATGAAAGTCACATTTTTAGTTTTTCGTCCCAATGCTTCTCGCAATAAAAATATAGTACCTGCTGTAATATCATTGACTTCTCCACCTTTATTTGGATAACCCAGAGGTAAATCTGCATCAACAGGAACGATAGTTCCATTCAGTCTATCTTCTGGGAATATCTTATAAGGATCAATCACATTTGAGCCATGTCCTGAATAGTGAAAGACAACCACATCATCAGGGAATTTTACCCATTTAATCAAATGTTTATTAAATTGCTCTAGAATATTTTGGCGTGTTGCTTCTTTGTCAGTCAATACCAAAATATCATCTGAATTAAATCCAAACCGATGTATCAACAATTCTCTCTGAAGTTCTACATCATTCACCGCACCCCGCAACTTATACCATAATCCTTGAGTTTTTAAGTCTTGGGCATTAATTCCTGGATAGCTGTTGATACCAACAAGTAAGGCGCGTTTACGGCGGGTATCCTGTGCTAAAACCTGGCCATAATTAAGAGAAGCTTGATGAATGGCAAATTGATTTACACCCAGAATGGTGAGGGATGCACCGATAGATTGGAGAAAATGACGACGCTTTATGATAGGCATAGTTTCGATACTGTGCAGTTAAGAAAAGTAGAATCTTTATGGTAAATCTTTAGTTTTTTAAGTGACTGGACGTACCACACGAATTAGTTTTTTTCGCAATGATGTTTCTGCTGTTACAGCGTCATTGATTCTTGCTGCAAATTGTTCCCAGTTACGATTATTGCTACAAACAACAATTCCAAAGTGGTCATCATCACGACGATGTAAACGGATAAAATCATATTTATTAATAGTTAATATTGCCCGTTCTTGACTGATGGCAAATGCTAATACTTCATCGTCAGGTATGCGTTGATCTGCATTTCCTGCTTCTTGAACTGTCAAAACATCATGCCCCAAACTGCGTAATAATTCCACAACTGGAAAAGGAAACTGCTCATCTGCATAAAAACGTGCCATTGACTATGCTGCCTCATTACGCTCAATTACCAATTCGATTTCATCAGCATGAGCTTCTGCATATACCCAAGCATGAGCTAAATCCGTAGCTGAAATGGTGGGATAGCTGGTTAAAAGGTCAACATCACTATATCCAAGTTGTCGAGCTTCAACTAGTACCCAGACAGGAATACGAGTATTAGCAATGCAAGCTTCTCCACCACAGACTCTAGGGGTTTTCTCAATTCCTTGCCAATTGCTACCAAGACTTTGAGCAAGTAACTGTATAATCTGGACTTTTTCATTAGGTTTAAGGGCAAGAAGTTGTTGTTCTAACTCTTTGAGTGTCATGGATATCAATCCTCTAATGCCTTGTCAAGCTACATTTACAATTTTAATCCGCCACAGTGCTTCAACTCAAGCTACTTAATATTTACGATATACTGAAAGCAAAATTTCAAGTAATTACCTCAATATTAAATATAATATAATGTCCTTGCGACTTAGACTAATTAGCTGGCTCACGTCGCCTCTGCTGCTGACGCTGATTCCCTCTCTGTTGCCCATTCCCAGTTATCTCCTCTCTACCACCGCCCAAGCACAGACGAGTCAAGACCAGAAAACAGAAGCAGACAAGCTATTAGAGCAAGGAAATCAGCAATTTCAACGTAGCCAATATAAAGATGCAATTCAGTCTTGGCAACAGGCATTAGTGATTTATCAACAACTTAAAGACCGCAAAGGGGAAACCAATTCCCTGAATAATCTAGGCAATGCTTACAATCAATTGGGGCAGTACCCAAAGGCAATTGAGTTCTATCAGCAGGTTCTAACAATTGTTCAAGGTCAAGAGAGTTTTAGTGAAGTAGAAACCCTCAGTAAAATTGGTTTGCTTTATAAACAATTAGGGCAATACACCAAAGCTGTGTATTTCTATGAAAAATCTTTATCTATATCTCAACATTTAAGTGATTTCTTGTCACGGTCAAACCCTATTACATTTTATGAATCTTTAAGTTTACAGATACGATTACAGATAGATATCGGAAATATTTATGCCGATCTAGGAGACTATGCAAAAGCAATTCAATCTTTTGAGCAAAGCCTGGACATTTCTAATATACACGGCAATCAGAAGCAGCGACAGCAAATAATAATAAATTTTGGCAAGGTCTATGCTGCAATAGGAGATTATATAAAGGCGTTTGAATATCTACAGCAGAGTTTAAAACTTGCAAGAGAAATCGGAGATAGACAAGGTGAATTAGAAGCTTTAGCTACACAGGGTAGCATCCTTGCTCTTACTGGTAATACTAAAGGATTAAACTCTCTCCAGCAGAGTTTATTGATTGCTCGTGCAGTTGGAGATAAAAAATATTCCACAGAAAAAGTCACTCTCAGTAACATTGGTTCTCTATTTCAGGAGCTAAAGAAGCCAAAATTAGCCATTATCTTTTATAAAAAATCTGTTAACCTCACGGAAGCTATTCGCAAAGATTTGCAAACTTTACCCCGTGACCAACAAGAATCCTACACCCAAACTGTAGCAGATACATATCGCAGTCTCGCTGATTTGCTGATTTCCCAAGGACGGGTACTAGAAGCTCAACAAGTTCTAGAACTATTAAAAATCCAAGAATTACGTGATTTTACCCGCAATGCTAGAGCCGGTGGTGAAACCGCTGGTATTGCCTTGTCCCGCATTGAAGAAGATATCCTCAACAAATATGGTACTCTCATCGTCTTTGGGTTAAAGCTTTATGAATGTGAGCAGCAAAAATGTAACAGCCTCAGCCAACTGCGCGACCAACTCGATACATTAACTCAACAATTTAATCAAGATACTAATACTTTTCGGAAAACTCTCCAAGAGCGATTAGCCAAAGACCCCGCACTCCTGGAACCGGAACAAGTCCGCAATACTGCTGCCAAAATCGTGACTGCTGAACCCGACACAATTCTGGTTTATCCCCTAGTTTTAAAAGATAAAATCAGGATTCTACTGGCAACTAGGGCAGGGGAAAAAGGCGTAGTTTTCCGCACCTTTGAAACACCTGTTAACCAACAACAACTATGGAACAAGGTTTCCCAGTTCAGAACCCAACTATCTAACCCCAATGGAGAGAAAGAATTAAAAGCCACCAGTCAAGAACTCTATAACTGGTTGATTAAACCTCTAGAAGGGGAAATCAAGGATAAAAATGTGCGGAATTTGGTCTTTTCTCTTGACCGTTCCACCCGCTACATCCCAATGGCTGCACTGTTTGATGGTAAACAATATTTGATTGAACGCTATGGAATATCTACAATTCTCAATGCGGGTTTAACAGATGTTAAAGACCGTTTACCCAGCAAGAAGCAAGATATTAAAGTTTTGGCAATGGGTGTTTCTAAAGCCTTTCCGGGGTTCAATGCTTTGTCGAATGTGCCGATAGAATTGGCTAACATCGTGCAACAATCCGGGAAAGAGAACACGGGCATTTTTCCTGGTTCAGAATTTCTCGATGAAGCCTTCATTTTTCGGACTTTGCGAGATAATCTTTCTGGTAATAGGGTGTTACATATTGCCACTCACGGCAAATTTGAATCTGGTCGTCCTGAAAACTCTTTTCTGCTTTCTGGAACTGGTGACAAATTAACCGTTGAGCAGATTCAAACTCTACAAAACTATATGAAAGATACCCATTTAGTTGTGCTTTCTGCGTGTGAAACGGCTTTAGGTGGGGTAGATGCCGATGGAATAGAAATGTCTGGCATTAGCTTCTATTTTCTCACCAATGGGGCTAAAGCGGTGATTGCTTCCCTGTGGCTCGTTAATGATGCCAGCACCAGCCAATTAATGCAGCAGTTTTACCAAAATCGTCACAGGGTCTTCTGCTGGACGCACATAAGAACCATCAGCTTTAAATAATTTCTTTAAATTTATATGCTGGCGATACTTTTCTGGTAATGGTAAGTAATTGGACAAAAATATTTACAGTCATTGCAAGCGAAGGGAAGCAATCACAACCCTTGCGATTGCTTCATTTCACTTCGTTCCATATGGCTAACGCCACGCAACGCTTACGCAATAATATTGTGTAATTAATTCCGTCTCACTACTTACGTCAGCCGGATTTTTATAAGGATTAGTGAAATCGGAAAAAGGCATGAAATTATATGTATGGAAAATAGGTTACATAGTAGCTAAATAATATAGCGGTATGCACTTGAATGAGATACAGTGATTAAATTGCAAAACCTGTAGGGCGGGGAAACCTCGCCTTAAATTGTATTGCATCTGACCGATAACCGCTATATGCTATTTCAAAACACTGGTATTTTGAGAGCGCAATTACTTGCTTCTTACATTACCAGTTGTCCGGTAACAATAATATTATGTTGATATATTTTGAACTGACTTGAATACAAGCTGCGATTTTATCAACCCGTGTGTAGGGGTAGAGTATCATGTTTCCGGTGGTAGCGATCGCTGAACCCTTTGAAATTTCAGTGGAGGACATGGGCGACAGACTCAGTTTAACCAACTATTCTATTTTTATACGAATCACAACTGAAACGAAGCTGTTAGTGCTACCGCTAAAGCATCTGCCGCATCATCAGGTCGAGGAATTTCATCTAAATCCAATTCCCGCATCACAGCCTCTTGCACTTCTGCTTTATCTGCTTTACCATAATTCGTTAAAGCTTGCTTAATTTGGGGAGGTGCAAATTCTACATAAGGAAGCTTACGCTGTCCTAAAACTAACATCAGTACACCCCTGGCTTGTGCTACAACAATGGTATTTGCCATCCGATAAAAAAATAACTTTTCAATTGCCACCAAATCTGGCTGTAAGTCCTCCATCACGCTGTGTAAATCATCAAATAAAATACATAGTCGCTGAGTCATTTCCACATCAGCATTTGTGCGAATTACGCCAAAATCTACCATCTCTACCGTTGTCTCTTGTCCTTTATTTTGACTTTGTTGCCAATTAATTGCCCCAAATCCCACAGTTGCCAGTCCTGGATCTATTCCTAAAATTCGCTTTTTCATCAAATTCACTTTTATTAAATTGGTAAAACACAACGCCGCAAAAGTAAGATAGGTATTTTCCCCAACTATTGATTCCCTATCCTCCCTGAAATATAAAGGATTAAATCAAACTTATGGTTTTTTCAGTATTGAAAGCAGGTGATGTTAAGTTTCTGTTAAATATTGTTTTTACCAACTTTCCTTATTAAGTATGTTCATCGGTTTTTTGAAACAAGCCATTAATTCGCTACAACTAGAGTCTCACAGTCGCACTTCCCACCGGGTTAACCAATGGTTCAAATGGTTATCCCCTGGATTAGCGGTGAAACGCTGGTTACTTATCACTGTTGGGGGTGTTGTCTTAGCCAGTTTGGGGTTGGCTATTTGGGTAAAATTAACCCCCATTTTTTGGATACTAGAGTTGCTAAAAGGTCTTTTGGGACTCCTTGCGAATATTTTGCCCAACTATATTAGTGGTCCATTACTCCTTCTTTGTGGTGTCCTGTTGGTGCTGTGGGGACAATCCCGCACTGTCGGTTCAATTACAGAAGTCCTCAGACCTGGAGTGAATGAAGAGGAATTAATAGATGTCCTTTTGGCACATCGTCGCTTATACCGGGGTCCAAAAATTGTAGTTGTTGGTGGTGGAACTGGACTTTCAACGTTACTCAGAGGCTTAAAAACTTATAGTGCTAATATTACTGCTATTGTCACCGTAGCAGATGATGGCGGTTCTTCTGGTAGACTGCGCGAAGAATTTGGCGTTTTACCACCTGGAGATATCCGCAATTGTTTAGCAGCACTAGCTGATGAAGAAAAATTACTGACGGAATTATTTCAATATCGCTTTCGGGCTGGAGATGGCTTAACAGGTCACAGTTTTGGTAATTTGTTTTTAACAGCCATGACTGATATTACTGGGGATTTGGTGCAAGCGATCGCTGCCAGTTCTAAAGTATTGGCGGTGAGAGGACAAGTTTTACCTGCTACCCTCAGTGATGTCCGTCTCTGGGCAGAATTGACAGATGGCCGCCGCATTGAGGGTGAGTCGAATATTCCCAAAGCTGCGGGAAAAATTGTCAAAATTGGTTGTATTCCTGAAAATCCACCGGCAGTTCCCGCGGCAATTAAAGCCATTCAAGAAGCTGATTACATTATTATTGGTCCGGGTAGTCTTTATACAAGCTTAATTCCTAATTTGTTAGTTGGAGAAATTGCCGATGCGATCGCCGCTACCAATGTACCCCGCATTTATATCTGCAATATCATGACCCAACCAGGAGAAACTGATGGATATAGCGTTGCTGAACATATTCAAGCCATAGATGATGCTTGTGGCAATAGAAGGTTATTCGATGCTGTATTAGTTCATAAAAAAACACCCTCAGCCCAAGCACTTATCCGTTATGCCCAACAAAATGCCCATCCAGTCTTTTTAGACCGAGAATCTGTCACCCAATTAGGACGGCGAATAGTTCCTGCTAATATTTTATTTGAAGATGAATATGGTGCTGTTCGCCATGACCCCCAAAAACTAGCCAAAGTCTTATTAAAATGGTACAGTGGAGCGCATCACGGGAAGTAAAAACTGGGGACGGGGAAATATATTTCCCCATTACCAATTACCAACCTAACATATTTATGACTTCTTCCATCATTTCTCAAACTGAACCACCCCTTCCCCCTTGGGAAACTTTACCGACAATGTATGATTTACCTAGCGAAAACCCAGAGGAAAAAGGCTTGCCAGACGACTTTCATTTTTTACAACCTTTACTTTTATATTTAACATTTCAACCCATAAACTGGAATCCAGAAATTGTTTATAGTGCGGCTGATCTGAATCTTTATTATGATCTGCAAAATCCTTTATGGTATAAACGCCCAGATTGGTTTGGTGTAGTAGGAGTCCCAAAATTATATAATGGTCAAGATTTACGTTTAAGTTATGTCACTTGGCAAGAACCAGCAAACCCTTTTGTAGTTGTAGAATTATTATCTCCTGGTACAGAAGATGAAGATTTAGGTAATAGGGAAAGTAAGATAGGTAAACCTCCCACAAAATGGGAAGTTTATCAAAGAATTTTAAGAATTCCTTACTATATTGTTTTTAGTCGCTACACCAATGAAGTCCGCGCATTTCAGTTAGTAGGTGGTCATTATGAACCTATTAATATGACTGAGGGACGCTTACCAATGCCAGAATTAGGTTTAAGTTTAGGACTATGGCAAGGGACATTTCGAGATATTCCCAAGTTATGGTTAAGGTGGTTCACACTAACAGGAGAATTAATTCCTGAACCAACAGAAGAAGCTATTGCTGCTAATGAAAGAGTTATTCTTGCTGAACAAGAAGCTATTGCTGCTAATGAAAGAGTTATTCTTGCTGAACAAGAAACAATAGAAGCAAAAAGAAAAGTTGAACAACTAGGACAACTGTTGCGTGATTTAGGCGTTAATCCCGATACACTGGATAATGCTTAGAGGTTGTTTG
>NZ_VIKZ01000001.1:121474-125437 GCF_009711985.1 Dolichospermum sp. UHCC 0260
TGACTAAAATTTTCCTTCCAGATATAGAAGCAACACAGCAATTAGGTATTACCCTTGGAGAAACTTTGACTGCTGGAAGTGTGATTTTACTAGAAGGTGATTTAGGTGCTGGTAAAACTACTTTGGTGCAAGGTATTGGTAAAGGATTGGGGATAATTGACTCTATTGTTAGTCCTACCTTTACTCTCATTAATGAGTACACAGAAGGACGTATTCCTCTTTATCACTTAGATTTATACCGTCTAGAACCTCAAGAAGTTACTGGATTGAATCTCGAAAGTTACTGGGAAGGCATAGAAGTAACACCGGGAATTGTCGCCATTGAATGGGCTGAAAGAATGCCATATCTACCAGATAGTTATTTAAAGGTATGTTTAAACTATGGTGAAAATGGCGAACGTCAAGCCGAAATTATTACTGTAAATTAATTTAATTATGAGGTACGAACAACGGACTTGATATAATTAGAGGATGTTTGAAAAGTTTTTAATGTATAAATAAACCCCTCTCCAAACCTCTCCCCGACGCGGGGAGAGGCTTTGAAACCCCCCATTCCCTCGCAGGGAAGGGGGGCTGGGGGGTTAGGTTTTTGGAAATTATTGGTTTCATCTAATACTTTTCAAACAACCTCTTAAACATTCTCCTATCAAAAAAATATTATGGTTTGCGGGAATTAGTATTACTAAATAACCAAGAAAGAAGGTTAGCGACCGTAGCAGCGCCAAAGGAAAATAGGGCAATAATGGCATCACGGGGTAAAACGCCATCTAACCAACTACCTTGGATACTAGAAACAGGAAAATCTTGATCTAATCCGATTTGAATTTGTTTGGTTTTCCCAGAAAAACGGGCTTCTATACCTTTTTTCTCAGATATTATTTGTAGATTGCGGATAAGTTGAATATTTAACGGTTTATTAGTGTCTTCTCCCATCAGAAACTGATTTTCTTTAATTTCTCTATCCTGTTCTGCCATGCGGATTTTACCTTCGAGAATAGTAGATATTTCTAAATCATCTCTGAGGTTGCCACCATTTTTATCTACATGAGTAAATGTGACATCTTTAGTTTTTATTTTGCCTCTAAACCATTGTTCTGATTCATATTTTGGTGGTTTTGATAAAGTGAGATAAATATTAGTATTTTCTTGAATGTTAAAAGTAAATTCTTTATTATTGGGGTTGACAATAAACTCTAATTGTGCTTGATCATCCTGTGACTTCGGTAAATTTAAACTGGGTATTTTATAACCTTCTATAATAACTTTGATAGGCTGTTCACCTAAATAGATTTCTAAGGGGTTGGGATTATTTTGAGAATTGGGAAGCAGAGAAAAAGCTAGTTGCTGACGATAAAAATCATAATTTAGTCTAGCTATCCTTGTTTGCGGTTGTAGTCGTAATTCTTTCAGACTAATTTCGCTTTCTGTATTAGAATTAGCTGGAGTAATAATAATTTTACTTTCCCGTTCTGTAAGCTGGATTTCCAAGGAATTTAATTTATTAATTTCTGGTAAAGATTCACTTTGAAAACTGCCAGTAAAAGTTAATATTTGCTTACCTTCGGTTTCTAGTTCTTTAATATTTTTAATATTGCCGAGAAACAGTTTAGGTTGATTATCATCATAAGTAAAACTCATTTCTTGAAAAATAAGATTACCTTCAAATATATGAGTTCCAGGGACAATAGCCGCAATAGTAATAATACACAAAACCACAAGCAATATTATCACCAAGAAAGATGATTTTTGCTGGATTAGA
Source organism: Dolichospermum sp. UHCC 0260 (assembly GCF_009711985.1). Lineage (NCBI taxonomy): Bacteria > Bacillati > Cyanobacteriota > Cyanophyceae > Nostocales > Aphanizomenonaceae > Dolichospermum > Dolichospermum sp. UHCC 0260. The sequence goes on from NZ_VIKZ01000001.1 coordinate 123,234, forward strand.
TATTGTTTTAGATTTGGCAATCGCTGGAGAAAATTATGATTAATATTATTAAATTTTGTCTGAATTAAGCCAGACTTAGTAATAATAAAGTTATTAATCTTACTAAACCTGGAATTGTGAGAAGATTTCTGTCTGCCTTTTTGCCGATATCCCATGATTTATTTTAACCAGGTTGGGTTATGTTCAAATACAATGCGTCGTTCAATTCTATCGCTTGGTTCATTACTGCGTTCAATATTAGCAATATAGTGAAGTTGATAGCGTCCTGCTGGGGCGTTACTTCCATCCCAGGTGAAACTAATTTCACCACTATTGGGGGTAGTGCGAGATGTCCTATATACTGGCTGTTGATCTTTTTGATCTGTGAGAGGGACGATTTTTACACTGGTAAATTTGACTCGATCTTGAGAATAAAAAACAAACTCGTATTTACCAGAAGTTTTTCCCAATGTAACGGGAACATAGACATTTTGAGAACCCAGGCTATAGGCTGCTACAGCGCGGAGTTTATTTGTAGGGATGTTGGCTTTTTTCAGAACGTAAGTATCCCAGCTAAAGCTGAAATTTGCACCATTGTTAGATAATAGCAAATCATCTAATTGATAGTGATAACTATCATCCAATGATTTGACTATCACTTGAGGATTTTTACCATTCTTGATGCGGGGAACTTGTAAGGTTAGGGTTTTCTCATAATTGGCAATGTTGCGGGTAGCAATGGAAATTAAACTCAAGCTATTGCCGCTTAAAGGTTCGAGTTTGATGCCTTCACAACGGTTGGGTGGTTGCCGACGGATATAATCTGTAGAACGGGCATTTCCTTTAGGACAAGAGGCAACAGCAGAGAGAGGATTAATGCTGAGGATTAATAAGCTGGCCAGTAGAATTTTATAACTCATGGTTTCGTTAAAGTAAGTGGGCGTTAAAAAATATAATATAAACCTAACCCCCCAACCCCCTTCCCTACCAGGGAAGGGGGAGTCAAAGCCTCTCCCCTGGTAGGCTACAGTGTACACACATCTCTAGAAAAGATGCTAAACGTTATTCGATCCCCCTAAATCCCCCTTAGAAAGGGGGACTTTGAGAAACTTAGCCCCCCTTTTTAAGGGGGGTTGGGGGGATCTGAAGCCTGTGTGGCAACTCTAGAAGACTTGTGTGTACACTGTAGACTAGGGAAGGGGAGTCAAAGCCTCTCCCCTCGTAGGGGAGAGGTTTGGAGAGAGGTATTATATTTAATTTTGCCAAGTTAGTTACTTAAAGTAATTTTCCAGATGGACAATTGTTTTTTAACTACAGATATAGGATAGGCAAAATTTTTGGTTTCACCCGGTTTTCGGGCATAAACTATGCCTATGAGCCGATTTTTTGAGTCTATCACAGGACTGCCAGAATAACCAGGTTTCAGTTGAGTTGCAGATATTTGTAATTGTTGGTTCTGATAATTGATTTTTCCTGATTTTACAGACCATGATTTATCTTCACCTCTTTGGGCATCATGACCGATAATTTGAATAGGCATTGCGGGGTTGATGGTAGTAGACATTGATAAAGGTTGGATGTCTTCTGGTAGTTTACCGCTAACTTCCAAAACAGCTAAATCGAGTTCATCTGTAGGAGTCTTTTGGAATAATTTGGCATTCCTCCTCATTCTGACTTTACCTGTTGGTGGAGAACTGAAAAACTCCACTTGAATATTTTCACCCTGTTCATTGCCATCAAAAATCACATGACGATTGGTGAGAATTAATGTCCGGTTGGCATCTTGCTGGATAACTACACCAGTACCAACCTCAATTCCTTGACGTTGACTGTTAGAAAACTTGGCAGTAATGAGAACGACAGAACGCTTAACAGTTAAGTTGGGATCATTTTTGGGCAAAAATCCCATATCGTTTTCTACACTGGCTAGTTTATTTTGTTTTTCAGTCCATAATTTTCGTGCTTCTATATTATTGTTACTGGCATATATGAAATTGGAGTCAAGTTCTTCGGCTTTGTCGAAATGTTTTATAGCCTCTTCAAACTTCTCTTGGTCTTGCAATGCTGCACCTAAATTATTATTAGCTAAAGTATGGGTAGTTGTTGGAGTTGTAGAAGTATTTTCTGGTAATGATAGGGCTATTTTATAGTTGGATATTGCCTCATCTAATTTCTTCTGCTCACTCAGGGCAAGTCCGAGATTGTTGTAAGCAGTAGCATCTTTC
>NZ_VIKZ01000001.1:125768-135997 GCF_009711985.1 Dolichospermum sp. UHCC 0260
GGAAAGCAGCAACAGCCTCTTCTTGTTTATCTTGGGCATTTAGGACATTACCTATACCAACATAAGCTTCTGCATCTTTAAGATTGAGTTGTAGGGCTTTTTGGTGTGCTGCTAATGCCTCTGGTAGTTTTCCCTGTCGTCGTAAAGCATTACCCAAATTGTTATAAGCCTTGCCATTATTGGGTTCAACCCGCAAAATCTCACGCCAAATCGTCTCCGCTTGGGAGTTGTTACCCACAGATTCGGCTGTTTCACCTTGTTTAAATAGCTGTTGGACACTATTTTGAGCAAATACAAGCTGGGGTGTGGTAGTTAGAGATAAGGTGAGCAATAAAATACTTAATATCCGATTTCGCATAATAATATTATATATTTGCCAGAATTTGATGCTTTAATCTTAATTTAAAACAGAGAATTTACGCAGCATATACGCAATATTATCAAAATAACCACAATAATGGAACAGAATTATACTTTACAAGGTTAGGAAATAGACTTTGTAAGATTACAAAAAACCTGTAGGTGTAGGGGTTTCAATGGTGTCAACTTAATTTAAAAATAGCTGATCTGTTGGCTTCCACAACCGCCAGGGAATAAATTCCCTGTCTCATAGCTCAAGTCCGTTAAAACGGACTCATAAATTTTCCGAGTGTTTAGAGGATGTTTGAAAAGTTTTGAATGTATAAATTGACCCCTCTCCAAACCTCTCCCCGACGCGGGGAGAGGCTTTGAAAATCCCATTCCCTGGTAGGGAAGGGGGCAGGGGGGTTAGGTTTTTGGAGATTATGGGTTTTCTCGTTAAGTTAACACCAATGAAGCTCTTGCTTTACCCCTACCGATGGAATCGAATAATTAAACGCAATCTACAAAGATTTTTAGCTACCTTGTCAGTCGTTAAAAGTTAAAGCTTGTCCGCGAATTTGCGTATTTAGCTGACCTTGATTATAAACAATTTCACCACCGACAATTGTTGTTACAGGCCAACCTGTTAAATTCCAACCTTCAAAAGAACTCCAACCACACTTGCTGACAACTTCTTCCCGTTTAACTTCATGGTAATTTTTTAAATCTACCAACACTAAATCAGCATCATAACCGGGAGTAATTTCTCCCTTATTGGCAATACCATAAGCTACAGCGACCGCTTTAGACATCCATTGCACAACTTGGGCAACAGTACATTTTCCATCCATTGCAGCGGTTAACATTAAAGGTAAAGAAGTCTCTACACCGGGCATTCCTGAAGGGGTATTTGGGTAAGTTTGGGCTTTTTCCTCCAGAGTGTGGGGGGCGTGGTCAGTGGCAATAAAGTCAATGATACCATCACGTAGGGCTTGCCAGAGAACTTCATTATCGTGAGGCGATCGCAATGGTGGATTCATTTGCGCTAAACTACCAATAGTTGCATAAGCATTAGTATTCAAAAGTAAATGCTGTGGTGTTACCTCTGCCGTCACCCAACTTGGTTTATCCTGACGTAGTAACTCCGCTTCCTCTGCGGTTGACATATGTAGAATATGTAACCGACGTTGATATTTCTTAGAAAGTTTTAACGCCAATTGGGTAGCTAATAATGCCGCTTGATTATCTTGAATTTGGGAATGAACAGCCAAATCTGTAATCCCCGCAAACTCCTGTTTTCGTTGCTTAATTCTCTCTTGATCTTCCGCATGAACAGCAATTAAACGGCTTCCTTGGGCAAAAATCGCCTCTAGAGAGTCTTCTTGGCTCACCAACAAATCTCCGTGCATTGACCCCATAAAAATCTTAATTCCCGGTGTCGGCTGGGCAGAGAGTAAATCTGGTAAATTATCAGCCGTAGCCCCAATAAAAAAGCCATAATTAACCAAGCACTTCTGGGCAGCCCGTTGTAACTTATCATCTAAAGCTGATTGGTTGATTGTCAAAGGTCTTGTATTCGGCATTTCCAGAAAGGAAGTCACACCCCCCTTAGCGCAAGCACAACTGGCAGTAAACAAGTCTTCTTTGTATTCTAGTCCTGGTTCACGGAAATGCACCTGGGGGTCAATCACACCAGGCAACAAAGTTAAACCTTGTGCGTCAATCTCACGGGTAGGTCTGGCATTAGTGATTTCTTGTCCTACTTGGGTTATGTGCCTTCCTTCTATCAACACATCCCCAATCATTGACTCACCATTGGGTAAAATAATTTCAGCGTGACGAATCAGTAAACTTTGTGGATTTGACATGGATTTAAGATTTTTCGGGATAAAGGAACTATTTATGGATGATAGATAACTTTTTCTTTAAGGTAAACTTAATTGGCACGAAGAACCTTTAATTTTGGTTTTGTGTTAAAAAATGTTTATCATCAAGTAAGCTAAAAACCTGAATGTTTGTAGCTGACAACAGAAAAGCACTAGATTTTTTTACTTTATTTAACTGTCATCTGCTCCATCTGGTTAAGATTAATAATATCAAGTCTATCTGTCTGAGTTCAATACTAGTCTCCTAACATACTTCAACAATTTCATGCAAAATCAAGCGTCTGATAAAAACTCTAGTCAAGAACCTGATAATTCCTGGATAGTAGAGCTAGGTAAAACGATGATCTTGAGTATCTTTCTGGCTCTAGGAATTCGTACCTTTGTTGCCGAAGCCCGTTGGATTCCTACTGGTTCTATGGAACCAACCCTCCATGGTGTCAAAGACCAGTGGCTGGCAGACAAGATTATTGTTGATAAAGTCAAATATAAATTTGCTAACCCCGAACGGGGAGATATAGTCGTATTTTTACCGCCACAAGAAATCCAGAATAATCCTGAACGGGAAGCATTTATTAAAAGAGTAATTGGTTTACCTGGGGAAAAAGTAGAACTCAGAGAAGGGAAAGTATATATAAATAGCCAGCCTCTACCGGAAAATGTTTACCTATCCTCTTCTGTGCGGACTTTTGTTGAAGCTTGCAATAGTAGCGGACTCCAACCTCCTTTTTTGGCTAAACCGGAAATTATTCCCGCAAATTCTTACTTAATGCTCGGTGATAATCGTCCTAACAGTTATGATGGGCGTTGTTGGGGTGTTGTTCCCCGAAAAAATATGATTGGTCGGGCTGTAGCTCGTTTTTGGCCACTTGATAGAATGGGTGCAATTGATAAAGCTCCTGCTTATTCATCTCCAAAACCATGAAATGATGCCATATCTAGCCAAGATTTTGCTATATCCAATTAAGTCGCTAGATGGTATAGAAGTAGAAAAGGCGACTATTCTCGACCGTGGCGCACTTGAGTATGACCGGGAATTTGCATTTTTTGACGCAGAAAATAAGTTTGTCAATGGTAAACGTTATCCAAAAATCCTTTTGTTGCGTTCAGAGTTTTCCCTAGAACAAAGACTGGTAAAGTTGAAGTTTCCTGGTGAAAACTCAGAACAGGTTTTTCATTTAGATCAACAACGTCCAGCATTAGCCGCAGTTGTCAGCGATTTTTTGGGTTTTCCTGTGCAACTACAGCAAAATACCGCCATGGGTTTTCCTGATGATACAGTTTCACCAGGAGCAACGGTAATTAGTACAGCAACTTTAACGGAGGTTGCGTCCTGGTTTTCTGGTATCAATGTTGATGAAATGCGGCGGCGAATGCGTGCCAATATTGAAATTGATGGTGTCCCAGCATTTTGGGAAGATGGGTTATTTGCTGCTAGTGGGGAAACAGTACCCTTTAAACTGGGAGATATCCAGTTTTTGGCAATTAACCCTTGTCAACGTTGTGTAGTTCCCACACGCGATTCTTACTCAGGGGCAGTTTACCCAAACTTTCAGAAAATATTTGGGCAAAAACGCCAAGCAACTATGCCCGCTTCTGTAAATACAGGGCAATTTAATCATTTTTATAGATTGAGTGTGAATACCCGAGTTCCCATTTCGGAAGCGGGGAAAATGATGAGACTTGGTAATAGGATCGAAATATCTTATTTCTGAATAACCACCTTACTTACAGCAGATTTCGCTCTAATGAGATACAAACTTGAATTATGAAACTCTTGTAGTGCGGGCATACTTCGACCCTTCGACAGGCTCAGGGCATCGCAAGTTCAGTACAAGTCCTGCCCGCTACATAAGTACCTCATCACACCGGAAAGTGCTGTAACTACTATTGTAACCTCTGCATGAGGGTTTTTGCTTGTTGACTGATTGCTTGCCAATTTTTCTGTAACACTGATGCTTGCGGAAATAATTCGCTACTCAACCCTACGGCTACCGCACCAACTTGCAAAAAATCTTTGGCATTTTCTAATGTCACCCCACCAGTAGGTATTAAGGGAATATGCCCAAGAGGTCCTTGTAAACTTTTGATATAGCTAGTTCCTCCCACTGATTGCACGGGAAACACCTTGACACAACTTGCTCCATAATTCCAAGCGGTAATAATTTCTGTCGGTGTCAATGCACCGGGAATAATCGGAATATTTTTGGCTACTGCGGCTTGAATCATTTCGGGATCAGTGTGGGGACTGAAGAGAAATTGCGCCCCACAAGCGATCGCATCTTCTAACTGTTGGACATTAAATAACGTTCCTGTCCCAATCATACAGTTAGGTAATTTGGCGCGGAGTTGGGAAATTAATTCGGGTGCATGATCGCTATTCCAGGTAATTTCAATTAACTGCATTCCCCCAGATGCTACAGCTATGGCCATTTGCTCACCCCATACCATTTTTGGGGCGCGAATCACCGCGATCGCTCGGTGTATTTTTAACTGTGATAACCAAACTTGATTAGACATTTTTACTGTGACTTGTAACCAAGAGGTCAAAAACCTCAAATATAAACATAACCTAGGAACAGGATCAAAACATTCCATCTTGCTGATTCACCGAAAATTATCAGGAGAATGCCGGAAACTTAAAACTTAGGAACGCAAATTTAGCCCTGAGACTGGCAAAGTGGTGTAACGTGGTGAACAATGGAGTAGCTGTATCTTTAGTCATGTAAATTTATGCCCAGAACTCCGAGTGAATATGCTGTCTTCCTGCTCTTAGACAATGGACATCGGGAAGAAGTGCGCTTTCCTACTATTCAAGAATTTCAAAAGTGGTATAGCGGTGAGCTTGTGCCAAAGTCAGCTTCTCATGATTTTATTAGCGTACCGATTAAAAATATTCAGGGAGAATATATGGTGGTACGTCCGTCTAAGATTGCAGGGATTCGAGTAGAACCAATTTTTAATTCCAGTATTGAAAGATAAAAATGAGAAAAAACCTTACTTTGCTTGCTTTAAGTCTGGGAATTGCCTTGATAAATCCACTTTCGTCAGTTGTCGCTCAAGCTCCTAATTCACAGCCAGTTACAATCCCAGTAACGCCTGAAGTACCACCAGCAGTATTACCAGCCCTCGAACCTATTAATTTAGAAACTGTTTGTACGCCCCAAAATTGCCTGGGTTTGGACGAACAACTTTGGGGTAAACAAGGTGATAAACAAGCATTGCTAAGTTCTATAGATAACAGTTTGCGCTATTTGGCAACTAATAAAGCGATCGCTATCTATCAAACTTACCCAATTAAGGGAATTACCCTAAATCGGGTGCAGCAGAGTTTGCTACGCTTTCGACAACTAGTTGTAAGTTCTCAGTCAGCGGCAGAATTACAAGCTGCTGTGCGCCGGGAATTTGTCTTTTACCAGTCTGTAGGCAACGATGGTAAGGGAACTGTTAAGTTCACTGCTTATTATGAGCCTGTGTATACTGCCAGCCGTGTCAGGACTTCTGTATACAAGTATCCTCTTTATCGTCTGCCACCGGATTTCCAGAAATGGCCAAAACCTCATCCTAAAAGGATTGATTTGGAAGGCAAGAATGGGTTGCTGGGGGATAAAAGCAGGTTGCGAGGGTTAGAACTTCTGTGGTTTAGTAATCGTCTAGATCCATACATGGTTCATATCCAAGGTTCAGCCCAAATTAAATTAACCAATGGACGCAGAACATCCGTTGGTTATGCTGGAGGAACTGATTATGCTTGGACTTCCATTGGTAAAGAACTGGCAAAAGATGGCAAACTACCACTTAGTGGTTTAACTATGCCTAAATTAATTACTTATTTTCGCCAACATCCCAAGGAGTTAAGTAATTATTTACCCCGTTGGGAAAGATTTGTTTTCTTTGCAGAAACTAACGGTACACCAGCGACGGGTAGTATTCTTGTTCCTGTCACTGCGGAACGTTCCATTGCTACAGATAAATCTCTCATGCCACCGGGTGCATTAGCCCTAATTATCAATTCTTTTCCCTATCCTACTAATGGTGGCAAACTGGAATCTCGTCTAGTTAACCGTTTTGTCTTAGATCAAGACACAGGTAGTGCAATTAAAGGCCCAGGAAGAGTTGATTATTTCATGGGTTCTGGTGAATTAGCAGGCGATCGCGCTGGTATTTCCGGCGGTAACGGTTTACTATTCTATTTATTACTGAAAGAATAGGTAATTGGTAATTGGTAATTGGTAATTGGTAATTGGTAATTGGTAATTGATTATTACTCCCCAATCCCTAGTCCCCAGTTCCCAGTCCCTAATAAGGTGGATAACTAAATTCATCATCATCTGCATAGAGATAAGAACTAGTAACACCAGAAGTTTCTACTTTAGAAGCTTCTGGTTTAATTACTTCCTTACCAAATTCTTTGTATTCTTCAAAAGTCTTACAAATAATTGCTGACTCAGGGGAATCTGAGGCAATCATATAATCTATTAAAGTTGAAATTGTGGGATGTTTATAATCTACAGTTGAAGCTACCAAAGCAATATTCGGTTCTATTCCTCTTTCTTCCGGTTCAATTATAGGGCAAAAAATCCCATGAGCATGAAATAAAGGACCCTTGGGAGTTAGTGGTTTCTTTTGAAAACCAGCATAAGCTTTTTCCAATTCTCCAGCAAAACCGCCAGTAATTCTCCCTTGTTGATATTCAGCGTAATTTTTACCAAAACTAGCGCCGGGTGAACCACTCAGAGTTAATTGTAGAGGTGATTGATGCAAAAACTTTTTATCTTCACCGACTAAAAAAATCAAATGGCGAGTATAAATTTTGAATTTAAGTTTATCAGCTAAAAACTCTTCTTTGTAATCTTTGTATGTACCTAATCTAATCTTAGTTTCCCGATCTTGCACAGATAACGGACCACGACGCACAATCACCAGTTTAGGAGTAGTAGTAATAAATATTGTTTCTACTTCTCCAGAACTAAATTCATGTTCTACCTGTTGCCAATTATCATCTGCTTCAAACCCAACAGATTGAGCATTATCACGGCTAATCGCTAAACCATAGCTTTGTAAACCATCTGTACCATAGCGAGGATTGATCATTAAACCCCAGGGAATCACTTGGGACGGTGGGGCATTAAATTTTTCGTCTTCAAAGTCGAACTTAGCAGATGCTTTCATGATTTTAGAATATCAGTGTGTTTAATTTAATAAGTCTATCGTTTGTACCATATTTTGTACCATCTATCTCCGGTATCAGGCACTTTGTGAATTAGATTGTAACAATTTCCGTTTAAATCCATTAATTCATCCCTTCTTATCTGCGTTTATCTGCGTTTATCTGCGTTTATCTGCGTTTATCTGCGTTTATCTGCGTTAAATTATTCTTAATCTCCTACTCTATTTGATATTAGGGCAATTCATCAATTACCCTAACAACTTATCTCAACTACAATGCACCAGCCGCAGTTTTATCAAGAACACCATTACTTAAATGCCCAGTAATATTCATCGCTTGCAGAACTGGATAACCTTGAATCCCATGAGGATAATCAATGACACTCACAGCACCATTACCTTGACGGAAGTTCCAGAAATTCTCGTTAGATAAACCGAGAATATGGCATAACAAGGTTTTATTAGTGGCATCATGGGCGACGACCAATCCTAGTTGTAATTGCTGTTGTTCGGCATTTTCAACTATAGTATTCCAATCAGTAACACTGCGTTCTTTGACCTGTTCTAAATTTTCCCCTTCTGGCATTTGCACATTGGCGGGAATTGTGCGCCAACTTTCTAATTCACCAGGAAATTCTTGCTCAATTTCCGATTCAAATTTGCCTTCCCAAAGTCCATGACTAATTTCTCTTAAACCAGCAAATAGTTCTAATTTCAAACTAGCATGATATTTTAAGATAATTTCCGCTGTTTCCTTGGGACGGGACATGGTACTGCTAACAGCAAAATCAATATTTACGTCTTTGAGAAATTCTGCGGCTTTTGCAGCTTGGTTTCTACCATGATCATTGAGGGGAATATCAATTTGTCCTTGAAATTTGCCTTGACGATTCCATTCTGTTTCCCCGTGACGCACTAATAATAATCTTACGCCTTCGTGACCAGGACGCAAGGAAGGGAAAGTTTCACCCAAATGTTGGGTTTGATTCATGGATTCTAACTGCACTGGTTCACCCAAACCACCAGCAAAATTCAAGATACTAATGCCGCAGTTAGATTGTTGTAAACAATGGTAACGACTGGGGGCAATTCCCAAAGCGGTGCTAATTAAGGCACGATTGATGCCATTATGACCCACAATCAGGATAGTTTCGCCTTGGTGTTGGGGGAGAACCTCTTGCCAAAACTGTTTGGCTTGAGCGTATAAAGCCAGAACTGGGAAATGTTCTCTAGTCCCGGAATCTTCATTGACAACCATGCGAAACTCGTGGGGACGTTGTTTCCAAGTGCGGTAATCTTCAGTAAAGTTTTCTTTGACTTCACTTGTAGTCATTCCTACCCACAGAGGTAAATCAACTTCTACTAAGTTTTCATCAATTTGAATCACAGGAGATTGTGTAGCTAATTGACTACGGATAATTTCCGCTGTGGATTTTGCTCGCTGGAGGGGACTACTATAAATAGCTTGAAAGGAAATACTACTGAGGGCAATACCAGCTTGACTGGCATCATTTTGGCCTTTTTCGGTTAATGATGAGGCATCAGTGCGCCCTTGGATACGTTTTTCTATATTGTAGGTACTTTGACCATGACGCACGATGATTACACGGGTCATTTGTTTGTTTTCCTCTATTGAAAGCCCTAATTTTACTGCAAAATGTCCTCCTTGGACGATTCTGCTCTGTTGCTGATAGGATTTAAAATACAGAATTAACAATTAATACACGCTAAATTAATGACTAATCTCTAATTTTAAACAACATAATTCATCTATTTTAACTGGCTTAATAGGTAGAAGTAAGTTTGATGGTAGCTTTTTTCCTTCTAGTGCTGCGGTAAATCCTTCGTTAACTATTATTGCTAATGCTTTGCGGGTGGGAGAACATTTATTGACAAGAAAGTAGTATTTGTAGTTATTTTTAGATAATTTTAGGCTCAAACCCAATTACGAACAACTTAAAAACTCTTTGACTTTTGCCAAATAAGTTTCTGCGTCTTCCAACATCGGAAAATGTCCCGTATTAGGAATAATATTTAATTCAACCTTATCACTTAAAGCTGCGGCTGTTTTTCCTAATTTAGCCGGAATAATAATGTCATATTCCCCAGCAATTAGCAAAGTTGGGATAGTTAATTTCGCAAATTCTCCCGGCATTGTTTCCGCTTGTTCTTGACTAACAGAAGTATAAATAGTCCCTAAAGCCGCATCATAATTAGCATTAATAAAATCTTCTAAAAAAGCCTGTCGTTCAGCTTTAGGAATAGAACGATGTAAAAACCTAGCCATAAACATTCTATCAGCCAAGGGAATTTTACTTAACCATTGGGGACGGAATTTAACTACATAACCACCGAATTGATGAAAAGCAGAAAAAGCCTTTTCATCATATTCAAAAATTCCACTACAAGTTAAAATTCCCTTTTCAACTTTTTGGGGATAACGATTAAAAAATAAAGTAGCAATAGAAGCACCCATAGAATGGGCATTAATATAAACACGATCAAGATTTAACTCATTTAATAAAACCGCCAAATCTTCCGCATATTCTGTTAATTCATAACTTAAATGAGGCTGACATTGAGAACGGCCAAAACCCCGTAAATCATATAATAAACAATCAAAATTATCTAATAAAGCCTCAGCCGTACTTTGCCAATATCTTGCTGAACCAGCCCAACCATGCAAAAAAACCATCACCGGTTTCATAACATCTGATGATTTTTTCATCCACTCGTAATAATGATCAACACCCCGAACATTTATATAACTCATTGTCACAATTAAGAATTAAGAATTAAAAACTAACAATTGTCAATTGACAACTGACAATTGAC
>NZ_VIKZ01000001.1:136244-141892 GCF_009711985.1 Dolichospermum sp. UHCC 0260
TTCCAAATGCTGCTGACAACTGTACGGGCGAAGCATTTGGAGAACTATTTTTGGCAATGACCGATAATTTATCTTCCAAATGCTTCGCCCCTACTGACAATTGACAACTGACAATTAAGCCGACTCTGGTTTAGGTAAAGAAGAAGGATGTACTATCAGTTCCGCAGTAGAACGTTTTTCCACCATTTCCTTAGTAATAGTACAGCGAGTCACATCCTTGCGAGAGGGTAACTCATACATTACATCCAGCATCAACTCTTCCACAATACCACGTAAAGCCCGCGCTCCAGTTTTTCGCCGATAAGCCTCTTGAGCGATCGCTCGCAACGCATCTGGTTTAAAATCTAACTGGACATTGTCCATATTCAGCAGTTTTTGGTACTGCTTCACCAAAGCGCTGCGTGGTTCAGTCAGAATTGCCATCAGCGCGTCCTCATCCAGAGGATCTACCACAGCCACCATGGGAATCCGCCCAATAAACTCAGGAATCATGCCAAATTTCACCAAATCATCCGGTTGCAAATGACGCAATGTATCCGCAGCGCGTTTTTCCTTAGTTTGCACATCTCCTGGTTGAACAAAGCCGATTGACTTTTTACCCACTCTCTGATCTACAACCTTTTCCAAACCGACAAAAGCCCCACCACAGACAAACAAAATATTACTCGTATCAATTTGGATACAATCTTGATACGGGTGCTTACGTCCGCCTTGAGGGGGAACATTAGCAACAGTCCCCTCCAACATTTTCAGTAAAGCCTGTTGTACCCCTTCTCCAGAAACATCCCTGGTAATCGAGGGATTTTCACTCTTGCGGGCGATTTTATCAATTTCATCAATGTAGATAATACCCCGTTGAGCCTCTTCCACATCCAAATCCGCCACCTGCAACAAACGCAACAAGATATTTTCCACATCTTCCCCCACATACCCCGCTTCAGTTAGGGTTGTAGCATCAGCCACAGCAAAGGGGACATCCAGAATTTTAGCGAGAGTTTGTGCCAATAAAGTCTTACCGCAACCAGTCGGACCAATAAGTAAAATATTGGACTTTTGTAGTTCTATAGCATCATCAGCCTCAACTTTGGCACTGCATTTAGCCTGAAGAATAGCCAACCGTTTGTAGTGATTGTAAACAGCGACAGATAGCACTTTTTTAGCTTCATCTTGGCCGATCACGTGTTCGTCTAAATAATTTTTAATCTCCCTCGGTTTAGGAATTTGATTAAATGAGAGATTAGACGAACGTGTCCGCCGTTTTTCCGCTGGTTCTGACTTTTGAGTTGGTTGTGATGCTGCCGCAGTATTAGTATCCAGCAACTCCTCATCAAGGATTTCATTACACAAGTCAACGCATTCATCGCAGATGTAGACTCCCGGACCTGCGATTAATTTACGGACTTGCTCTTGAGACTTACCACAAAATGAACATTTTAAATGGGAGTCGTACTTAGACATATCAGCCTCTTATTTCAGAATGATGACGATTTACCCTGCTGTGGGCAGATTTTGTCGAGAAATGACCTGATCAATCAAACCATAATTCTTCGCCTCTTCTGCTGACATGAAAAAGTCGCGCTCGGTATCAGTTTCAATTCTGTCTAAGGGTTGACCAGTATGTTTAGACATTAACTGATTTAATTCACCCTTGATGTAAAGGATTTCTCGCGCTTGAATTTCAATGTCAATAGCCTGCCCTTGAGCGCCACCCAGGGGTTGGTGAATCATAATCCGGGAGTCAGGTAAGGACATCCGCTTTCCGGCAGTTCCAGATGTTAATAAAAAAGCCCCCATGCTTGCGGCTAGTCCAAAACAGATAGTTACAACATCGGGACGTATTTGTTGAATTGTATCATAGATTGCCATACCCGCGTAGACAGAGCCACCAGGAGAATTAATGTACAATTGAATATCCTTTTCCGCGTCTTCAGAATCGAGGAAAAGTAATTGGGCAACAATAGAATTAGCGACAACATCATCTATCGGTGTTCCCAAAAAAATAATCCGCTCGCGCAGTAAGCGGGAGTAGATATCAAATGCCCTTTCTCCCATCCCCGACTGTTCTACAACCATCGGTACAATGTTGCTAGAGGTGCTTAAATTGCCACTAGCCCCGATAGGACTCAAGCTGTTGATGGGGTAATTTCCTGACTGCGATACAAGCATAATCTAGAATATTTAACAATAAATGAAATGAAATTGTGAACTGTTAACCATTATGCCTTATATGGCAAAATTCAGGGCGCAGAAGGCAGGAGGCAGGGGCAGGGGCAAGAGTAAAAGAAAGAACTTTTACCCATGACCCATGACCCATTACTCAGGATTACTGGTTTCTTCTTCCTGAACTGCTTCAGCGGCTTCTGCTTCTGAATCTGGTTCTTCTGGAGGAGTTAAAGACCCTTCTGCTACTAGTTCCACAGAAGAACGTTCTAGTAACCAATCAACAATCTTTGTGGTGAGAAGTTCTTCTTGAACAACTCCACGTAATCTCTTTTCATCCAAATCTTGATCAGCATACTCTGTCAGCAATTCTGTGACTCTAGCTTCCACTTCTGCGGCTGCAACTTCAATAGATTCGCGTTTACCAATTTCTTGCAAAGATAGAGTCCGTTTAAGACGTTCTATAGCTTCAGGTTTGGATCTATCCCGTAATTGGGGAATAATTTCCTGGGTAAATAGCTTTTTCACATCTATTCCCTGCTCAGACAACTTCATTGCTGTTTGTGACAGCATAGCATCAATCTCTTGATCAATTAATGTTGTTGGCAAGTCTATTTCGACATGATTAAGCAATTCTGTTAATAAAGCTTCTTGCTGATTATTTCTGGTTTTATCTGCGGCTTCTTTTTCATACCGCTGGGTCAATGATGCCCGCAATTCCTCTAATGTCTCAAAGTCACTGACTTCTTGAGCAAAATCGTCATCCAACTCTGGCAATTCTTTAACTTTAATTTCTTTAAGCGTGATGGTAAACAGAGCCGCTTTACCAGATAATTCTTCGTTACCATAAGGATCTGGGAATTGAGCAGATACCTCTTTTGTTTCCCCAGGGTTCATACCCACTATCCCCAACACAAAACCGGGAATAAACTTATCTTCTTGTAACTCAACTTGAAAATCAGTTCCTTCTCCACCAGGAATTGGTTTGGGTTCACTGTCAGGATCATCACCTTGAGTTTTAGCAATTACACCCTTAAAGTCAATTACTGCCATATCACCGATTTCCGTAGCCCGTCCTTCTACAGGGACTAAAGTTCCTAACTTTTCTCTTTGGGCTTCAATAACGGTATCTACCTGGGTAGGATCATATTTAATTTCCTCCGCTTTGGCTTCTAAACCAGTGTATTGGTTTAACTTGATTTCTGGAATTACATCCACAGCCACCGCAAAAGTCAGGGGTTTTCCTGGTTCATAACTATTAATCAAATCATCAAAGGAAGAGCGTAATTGGGGCTGACCAAGAGCGGTAATTGCTTCTTGTTTAATTGCTTGCTCAATCCCTTCTTGAATGATTTCTTCTAGGGCAGTTGCCTTAACGCGAGTAGTACCGATACGTTGTATTAATATTTGCCGGGGTACTTTGCCTTTACGAAACCCAGGAATATTTACGGTTTTAGTTAAATTTCTCAGGACTTGCTCGTATTTTTGTGTGGTAATTTCCGATGTAATTTCTATTTCTAAACCAATTTGACTAGCGGGGAGTTTTTCCTGGGTAACTTTCATGCTTTATTTCTTGTTTTCTGGTATTTTAATCTGCTATCTAAATACTAGACAAGTCTAGACATTTACTTCTTACTTCAACGGGGGTATGGGATTGGGCATTGGTGTCAACTTAAACTAAAAATGGCTTATCTGTTGCCTTCCACAACCGTCAGGGAATAAATTCCCTGTCTCATGGCTCAAGTCCGTTTTAACGGACTAATAAATTTGCCTAGTGTTTAGTCATCAAAAGATAACTTTTATTATCAGCAAGGAGCTTGAGTTCCTTGCCGGATGGGGTTTTGCGTTAAGTTGACACCAATGGGGATTCAGTTATCCCGACTTCAGCTTACACGCTGTCTTCAAGACGTGATTATCTACTGACTAGCTATCATTCAGCTAAAAATGCTTATGAATCTCCTTAGGGAGATATCCAGTATACTGCCAAAAGTCAGGGACAAAACACTTTATGGTATTCTTCAATGGTAGCCTTAACTCCGGTAACATAACTTTACAGATTCGGCTTCTTAAAAATACCTAAAATATTAATCGCGCTTCTTTTTCTTTTTTTTTGCAGTTTGCCGTATAATAGAATGTTATACGATAGTATATAACTATATTTGATCGCTATAACTTAAATTGCTGTAAACCATGGTATCAGTTAATTTTGCCATATGAATAACAAAGTCTCAAATTCCTTAATAACCATCAAAAACTGAGATATAATCACAAAAATATGCAAATTTTACTATTTAAAATCTGCTGTTGAGCGGAACGACAGAAACATTTAATTTTTAAGTTGTCCGAAAAAAAAGTGCTAATTACCTCTTAGAGGAGGAGTCGAGTTTGTCTAAGTCCTATCGTGTAGCTATTTTGGGTGCAACTGGTGCTGTAGGTACGGAGTTGCTGGAATTACTAGAAAGTCGAAATTTTCCCCTAGCTGATTTAAAATTGTTGGCATCAGAACGCAGTGCGGGAAAAACACTCAGATTCAAAGGGGAAGATATCCCAGTTGAAGCTGTGAGCGATCGCAGTTTAGAAAATATAGATATAGTCTTAGCTAGTGCTGGAGGTAGCATCTCCAAAACATGGGCTGGGATAGCTGTGCAAAAAGGAGCAGTGGTAATTGATAATTCCAGTGCCTTTCGGATGAACCCGGATGTCCCCTTGGTAGTTCCAGAAGTAAATCCCCAAGCCGCATTTACTCACAAAGGAATTATTGCCAATCCCAACTGTACAACGATTCTTATGTCCTTGGCAGTGTGGCCTTTACATCAAGTCAAACCAGTTAAAAGGATTGTAGCTGCTACCTATCAATCTGCTAGTGGTGCTGGTGCTCAGGCCATGGAGGAAGTAAAAATCCAAAGTGACGCTATACTACAAGGAAAACAACCTGTAGCGGAAGTTTTACCTTACCCATTGGCATTTAATTTATTTACCCATAATTCTCCGATGACAGCTTGGGGATATTGTGAGGAAGAAATGAAAATGGTGAACGAAACCCGCAAAATCTTTGGTAGTCAAGAAATCAGAATTACCGCGACTTGTGTACGGGTTCCCGTCCTCCGCGCCCATTCTGAGGCGATTAATCTAGAGTTTGAAACACCTTTTGATCCAGATGAGGCCAGAGAAATTTTAAGAAAATCACCTGGTGTTAAATTAGTGGAAGATTGGCAAGCAAATTATTTCCCTATGCCCATAGATGCCAGTGGCAAAGATGAAGTTTTAGTAGGCAGAATTCGTCAGGATATTTCTCATGCTTGCGGTTTAGAATTGTGGCTATGTGGCGATCAAATTCGTAAAGGTGCAGCTTTAAATGCAGTGCAAATTGCCGAATTATTAGTAGAAAAAAATTTACTAAAATTGACTACAGTATAAGTTTAAATTCAGTCATTTGTCACCATTAATTAATAACTGACAACCGACAACTGTACGGGCGAAGCATTTGG
>NZ_VIKZ01000001.1:141985-153764 GCF_009711985.1 Dolichospermum sp. UHCC 0260
TCTTCCAAATGCTTCGCCCCTACTGACAACTAACAAATTAGGAGAGAAAAGAGTGTGGGAGATTTTGGAACAGTTGTAACCGCTATGATTACGCCGTTTAAAGCAGACGGTAGTATTAGTTATGATGTAGTTGCCAAACTAGCAGATTATCTAGTTAACAACGGTACAGATACATTGGTGGTGTGTGGAACAACAGGGGAATCCCCAACCCTGACTTGGGACGAAGAATACCAATTATTTGCTGAGGTATTGCAAACTGTAGCAGGTAAAGCTAAAGTAATGGCTGGATGTGGTTCTAATGACACCAAAGAAGCGATCGCTGCCACCCAAAAAGCCGCTAAGATAGGAGTACATGGTTCTTTACAAGTAGTTCCCTACTACAACAAACCGCCACAAGCTGGATTATATCGACATTTCCAGGCAATAGCACAATGCTGTCCCGACCTGCCAATGATGTTATATAACGTTCCTGGACGCACAGGTCAAAACCTCAGTTCAGAAACAGTGGTCAAGTTAGCAGAAATTAATAACATTGTTGCCATTAAAGAAGCCAGTGGTAACTTAGATCAAGTGAGTGAAATCCGTCGCTTGACACCAAAAGAATTTGAGATTTACGCTGGAGATGATTCTTTAACCCTGCCCATGTTAGCGATCGGCTCTCAAGGTATAGTCAGTGTAGCTTCTCATTTAGTGGGTAATCAAATCCAAGAAATGATTCAAGCATGGAAAGTGGGAAAAACTCAAATTGCTACCGACATTCATCTGCAACTGTTTCCATTGTTTAAAGCTTTATTTTTAACTACCAATCCCATTCCTGTCAAAGAAGCACTAAAACTGCAAGGTTGGGAAGTAGGTTCAACTCGTCTACCCCTGTGTGACGCTGATACAGATGTATCTAAAAAATTAGAGTCAGTCATGCAAAAACTGAATTTAATCCCAACCACAATAGGTGAGTGATTTATAAATAATGTGTACAAATTGTTACTTTATTGCAATTTAAACACCTGTGCTACAACTGACTCATATAAAAATCATTCAGTTTTAAGTCCGTTTTCGGTAAACAAAATTGAATAGGACTCCATCAAAAACTAAATTTAAACAGAAATTTGGTCTTTTCTTTCATCCCAGAAACCGAACTATCAACTGATTCACAACTAACAAAAATATCCAGGACAAAATGGTTAAAAACGAAGCTAATTCCGCTCTCAAAATTATTCCTTTGGGCGGTTTACACGAAATAGGTAAAAATACTTGCGTTTTCGAGTATGAAGACGAAATTGTCCTTTTAGACGCAGGATTGGCATTTCCCACAGAAGCCATGCACGGAGTAAATATTGTATTACCTGACACAACTTATCTCCGAGAAAATCGCCACAAAATTAAAGGGATGATCGTCACTCATGGTCATGAAGACCATATCGGGGGAATTGCTTTTCACTTGAAGCAATTTGATATTCCAGTGATTCATGGACCAAGACTAGCAATGGCAATGCTAGAGGGTAAATTAGAAGAAGCTGGGGTAAAAGATCGCACAGAATTAAGAACAGTTATGCCCCGTGACATGGTGCGAATTGGCAAACATTTCTTAGTTGAATATATCCGTAACACCCACTCCATTGCTGATAGCTTCACTGTTGCTATTCATACACCAATAGGCGTAGTTATCCACACCGGAGATTTTAAAATTGATCATACTCCCGTAGATGGTGAAAAGTTCGACTTACAACGTCTGGCAGAACATGGTGAAAAAGGCGTACTTTGCTTATTGAGTGATTCCACTAACGCAGAATTGCCAGGATTTACACCTTCTGAGCGGGCTGTTTTTCCTAACCTTGACCGAGAATTTTCCCACGCAACTGGACGCTTATTTATCACGACTTTTTCTTCTAGCGTCCATCGCATTAACATGATTTTGCAACTAGCAAGAAAACATAATCGTGTAGTGACGATTGTTGGGCGTTCCATGCTGAATTTAATCGCCCATGCCCGCAATTTAGGTTATATCAAATGTGAAGATAGCCTGTTCCAACCGTTGCATACTGTGCGGGGAATGCCAGATGAAAGAGTGCTGATTTTAACTACTGGCTCTCAGGGTGAAAGAATGGCAGCAATGACAAGAATTGCTAATAAAGAACACCCCCATATCAAAATTCGCCAAGGAGATACGGTTTTATTCTCTGCTAACCCCATTCCTGGTAATACAATTGCGGTGGTTAATACCATTGATAAATTGATGATTCAGGGGGCAAAAGTGGTCTATGGACGGGATAAGGGGATTCACGTTTCTGGCCACGGTTGTCAGGAAGAACAAAAGCTGATGATTGCTTTAACTCGTCCCAAGTTCTTTGTGCCATTTCACGGTGAACATCGGATGTTAGTCAAGCATTCGGAAACTGCTCAAAGTATGGGCATTCCGGCAGAAAATATGATCATTATCGAAAATGGGGATGTCATTGAGTTGACAGAACATTCTATCCGCGTTGCTGGGAAAGTGCCAGCAGGGATTGAATTGGTGGATACTTCGAGTTCTGGTATGGTTAGTTCTAAAGTGTTGCAAGAACGCCAACGCATGGCTTCTGAAGGGACTGTGACTATTGCTGCTGCTATTGATTGGAGTGGTAAGCTGATGGCTAAACCAGAACTTCTCATGCAGGGTGTGGTGACAAGTATCGAGCGATCGCTGTTGCAAAAATGGGTACAACAACGCATTGAAGAAATTCTCAGCGTCCGTTGGTCAGAGTTTTCACCTGTTGAAGGACAACCCGCTGATACAGATTGGGGTGGTTTGCAGGAAACATTAGAGCGTGAATTAGCTCGTTCTATGCGGAGAGAGTTGCAATGTCAACCTTCTCTGACGTTGTTGATGCAAGTCCCTGAAGAACCTGCTGCTAAGGTTTCTGATGGTAGAAGACGACGCACTCGTTCTACTGCGGTTGCTTCTTAAAGGATTATTTCGCGCAGAGACGCTAAGGAGCAAAGGCGCAAAGGTGTTTTTTGGCATCTTTGCGTTTTTGTTTGAGAGTTATTTTGAGGATTACCGCTGAGTGTAGTAACAGAACCAATGTTAGTCGCACCGGTTATAGCTAATAAGTAGGGAATGGGATTTAAGCCTAAAGATAGAGTTAGACTTAAAGCGAGGGGTGTAAAAATTAGGGCTATGGTGTCATTGAGAAAGTAGGCAGAGAGGATGCCACAGCCAAAAGTAAGGACTATCAATAAGCTCAGAGGACTACAAGTAAAGCTCAATAGCAACACCAATACTTAGATAGGTTAAGGAAAAGGTACTATAAATGACGAATTTAGTAAAAATCACGGACTAGATTTAGCTATGTAAGAATATTTTTCTTAATCTTAATTATTGATAATTATTGCTATAATAAGTTTTGTTGCAGTTAAAAGAAATCACAACTAAAGGCAGATGTCTTTATTAGAATTTTAACTGTGCCAAGTTACTAATAAGATTGAACAAGTACAGTATTGCTTTTTGGGAAATTATGGTCGGATTGACGTATTAACATATAGATTCAATCAGAGGAAGCAGTTAATTACACCTCTTACAGAATTTCCTTCCTGTTCTGTGCTTCAGGTTCTTGTCATACTCTATATTCATTAGTCAAGTGAATACCCTCATAAGAAAAGAGGAATTACTGTGAAAGTATCTAAAAATACCAGCAAAAATATTTTTTTAGCAAGTTGGATTTCTATAAATCCAGTAGAGGCTAGTGCAGCTAATGTTAATCCATTGCACCATGTTGCAGCTAATTCTATTTGGGACTTTTTGCGTCCTGTGCGTAATTGGCTAGATAACATCCAAGTAAGCGATCGCCTATTGGCTCATCGTTTGTGTAAATACATTCCGGCTCAGTGTCCATTTGAGCGTGATGTCAAAGTATTTGGGAAAACACTGTTTCACATTCCGCCCATGTGTAAACTTAATCCTTTATACGAAGAAGTAGTAGGTTTGCGATTTAAAGCGATGTGCTATCTAGCTGATACCTGTGGCGAAGATATTTCCCAATATTGCTAATAGGTAATGGGTAATGGGTAATGGGTAATGGGTAATGGGTAATGGGTAATGGGTAATGGGTAATGGGTAGTAGTTTTACAACTGAAAACTGAAAACTGAAAACTGAAAACTGACAACTGAAAACTGACCACTGAAAACTGAAAACTGAAAACTGAAAACTGACAACTGAAAACTGACAACTGACAACTGACAACTGACAACTGACAACTGACAACTGACAACTGACAACTGACAACTGAAAACTGACAACTGAAAACTGACAACTGACAACTGACAACTGACAACTGACAACTGACAACTGACTAATTCTTTTGCTGTTGCCATTTTTGGATAGCATCCTGAGCATCTTCATAAGCAATCGTCACTTTTGGGACCAATATAGCAGTGGCGACAGCGGCATTAAAATCTCCTTGAGTGGCGCGGATTTTGGCTAAATCTAAAATTTTTTCACTCCACTGATTAATTGACGTTTGGGCAATTTCAAACCCAGGTTGTCCTTTTTGGATTTTTTTGGCTACTTCGATAGCGCGATTATATGTAGATGCTTGTTCGGGAATGATCAAAGCTGTAGCTGCATCTAAGAGAGTTTTATTACTTACATATTGCTTGGCTTCTAGTTGCCATTTTTGAATGACAGTTTGGGCTTGGGTATGAAGCGGCTCTTTTTTGGTAATTAACTGGGCAGTTGCTATCGCATTTTCATATTTTCCTTGTTTGGCTTGTGCTTGTGCCAACTCTAAAATCATTTGACACCAAACCTGAATATTCTCCTGAGCTTTGGCGTATAGTGGTGCGTCCGCTGGAGTTCTTTGGGCTTTAGCGATCGCAATACTTAAATTACTCGGTTGAGTAGGGACAAGAGACATTTTTTCTAGGTCGGAAATAGCTTGATTACGTTTATGAGAGTCTGTATTTGAATTGATTTGGGCTGTACTAGGATTTTGAGGAGTGGGAAATATTTGGGGAAGTGGAAGTTTGCTAGTCCGATGATTAGATACTGTTTTTGAGGAATTTTTAAACCGGAAACTCTCATGATTACGGAGTAAAAATGTAGTAATTAAACCTACTACTACCATAGTACCGCCACCCCAAATAATAAACTGTTGCCAAATTGGTAGCTCGGACTGGGATGAAGGATAGGTGTTAGCTGTGGGGAGAGCGGGAATAAATCTGCCCCCCGGTTTGGATGCTGGGGAAGTTGCTAAGGTGTAATTGCTGCTAATAAGTGACTCTGAGGTTGGTGGAAGTGCTAAATTTCCCCCGGTCTTTATTTGGCTTAAAGTAGTCTCTACTGAGGCATTCTCTGTCCACCAAGCCTTATCTGTGGCGCTAGAGGGACTATTTTCTAGAGGAGGTGCAGTCCGGGTGATAGCAAAACTTTCTGCTGGGAAAATTAGTGCTTCTGAGTTTTCATCTAATGTCAACGTGGGTAAAATAGCTGGCTGGGTCGTGGGAATCACAGTCATGGGATTTTGGACTGGTCGCCAGTGGTGTTGACAAAGTTTGGGGGTAAGATAAGTCAGATAAGCGGCTAAATCGGCAAAGTTGTAGCCTTTTGCAGAACCCAAGGCTTCTAATAATGCTGCTGTGAAGAAACCATGACCTAATTCTGTGCTTTCATGGGAAAATTCTTCAGGTTGACAGGAAATAATTGCCCCCATTTGCAGTTCTTGGGCTAGTTCGATGATTTCTTGTCCTACGGGTGCATCGGCTTGAGTTCCAAAAGCGCGGTTAATATCAAAGATGAGTAAGATATTGAGTCCGGTAACTTGTAGACTCTGTAAGAGCGATCGCACTTCTATCCCGGTTTCGGGAACTTGATCAGGATTCCCTGCGACTGGCATTAAATAATCTTGTTCTTTGTGGTTAACCCCGTAGCCGCTAAAAAATAACCATAGACAGTCCTCTGGCTGCCAGAATGTGGCTGCTAATTCTTCTAGCAACGAGAGGATGTTTTCCTTTGTCGGATAGGAGGATTGCTCTCCTATGGGGGGTGAAGTATTTGTCATTAACAGGCATTTTTCGGGAAGAAAACCTGCTTGTGTCACCAAAAAATCCTTAATTGCCTCAGCATCGGCTTGAGCGCAACTGAGAGGTTGAAAGGATTGATATTGATTAATGCCGATGGCGATCGCCCAGTAATTTACCATCCCGCTCTTTGTCGGTTGTTTGTTGTTTGCCTGAAATTGCTGTTAGCACTGGGCTTTCACCACAAAGCTAACTTACATCTTAGAGGATGTTTTAAAAGTTTTTAATGTGTAAACAGACCCCTCTCCAAACCTCTCCCCTGGTAGGGGAGAGGCTTTAAAACCCCCATTCCCTTGTAGGGAAGGGGGGGAGGGGGGTTAGGTTTTTGGAGATTATGGGTTTCATATAATACTTTTCAAACAACCTCTTATAGTTTAGTTAATCTTCACCTCTTGATGAAATTCGTTGTAGTTTATACAACATAAATAATCGTAAAATACTTGCACTCGATTTCCATGATCGATCACTCAGGAGCTACAAGTTTATGTTCAGGATTTATACGAAACAACCATTTTCAGTGATCCTCGTTTCAATTATTAGCCAAGTTGGCAAAAAAATCCGAATTATTCATAGTGGAGTTTGGCTGTTCTTAGCAGTTCCTTTGTGGTTAATGACGAAAGCGATCGCACCAATCTTATCATTAAAAGTCATTCGTCCTCAATGGAAAAAACTTCCTGATCCCCAACAAGCGGGCAATTTACTTCAAAACAGCCCGCTTGTTACTGTTATTTGATCAATAGATGACAAGCATTCCAGTCCTTAATCTTTAGCGATGATTTGGATAACAGTTCTTTTAATAGTCCCATAATGTCAATTGATCGCTTACAATAGGAAGGTTGTCAAGAATCACGATATACCGCTGTCATGGCTGTTCCTAAGAAGAAAACATCAAAATCTAAACGAGATAAACGTCGCGCTACCTGGAGACACAAGGCTGTTGTTGAAGCGCAAAAAGCTCTTTCCCTTGGTAAATCCATTTTGAGTGGCCGTTCTAAATTCGTCTATCCAACGACTGAGGAAGAAGAAACAGAAGAATCTTAAAGAAGAATTCAGTAGTCTCCAATTCAGGAGTTAGAATAAATTTATACTCGTGACGGCTGAGATTTGAATTTTTACAAGATTACTAAAAACCTAAATGTGTAAGGGTTTAGCACTGCGCTTTACCCCTACCTGGAGAATCAAACAATTAAGCCATTTTTTGTATCAATACCTACGAATCAAGGCTTTTTTCAATTTGGCTAAGGTATTGAAGTATAGATTGGGATTCCTAGAAAATCCTCAAGTTAAATTCTGACTCTGTGATTCCTGGAATTTTAAATGCCAATAATTTTTTTCAATAGCGATAATTTACCTTGATAGGGTGCGTATCGCCAATTTATATCTAAACGAAATGAGTTTTGCAAGACACTTTTGTCATGAGAAAAAGTGTCGAAACCAGCTTTACCGTGATAGCTACCCATCCCACTATCACCCACACCCCCAAATGGTAAAGAAGAAACAGCAACCTGCATTACTGTGTCATTAATACATACTCCCCCAGATGACGTTTCCTGTAAAATGCGGTTTTGCAGGTTTTTGTTTTGGGAAAATAAATATAAAGCCAGGGGTTTTGGTCTAGAGTTAATTAAGGTAATAGCTTCATTGATATCTGTATATTCAATGATGGGTAAAATTGGCCCGAAAATCTCCTTTTGCATAACTGCATCTTCTAAAGAAACATTTTCTAACAAAGTAGGAGCAATATAAAGTTCTTCACGGTTAGTTTCACCACCAATAATCACTTCACCACATTTGAGTAAATTAGCTAATCTGTCAAAATGTTTTTGATGAATAATTCTGGCATAATCAGGACTTTTAGCTGGATTTTCACCATAAAATTCTTTGAGACATTTTTGCAAAGCATTAACTAAATTTGGTTTAATTTTAGCATCTACCAACAAATAATCCGGGGCAATACAAGTTTGTCCAGCATTAATAAATTTACCCCAGATAATGCGTTTGGCGGTATGTTCTAGATTGATATCTGTATCAATGATACAAGGACTTTTTCCCCCCAATTCCAAAGTCACTGGAGTGAGATGTTTTGCAGCAGCTTCCATGACAATTTTACCAATGGCTGTCCCACCCGTAAATAAGATGTGATCAAATTTTTCTGCTAGTAACTGTTGACTAGTTTCGACTGCTCCAGGGACAACTGTAATATATTCTGGATCAAAGTATTTATGAATAAGTTCTGTGATTAAATTGGAAGTATGAGGCGCAAGTTCTGAAGGTTTAATGATGGTACAATTTCCCGAAGCAATCGCCCCAACCAAAGGTGAGATAATTAACTGAAAGGGATAATTCCAAGGACTAATAATTAAAATTACTCCTAACGGTTCTGGATATATTTTAGCCGAGTATGGAAATAAGTCTAAAGGAACGGCTGCTTTTTTGGGTTTTGTCCAAGTATTGATATGTTTGAGAGCATAATCAATTTCTTTATTCACACCGATTTCTGTAGCGTAACTCTCAAATTCTGGTTTACGTAAATCGGCTTTTAATGCTTGAATAATTGCTGTTTTATTCTCAATTACTAATTGTTTGAGGATTTTGAGTTGTGCAATCCGAAAAGTAACATTTTTCGTTTTACCAGTTTGGAAAAACTGCCGTTGTTTGGCAATAATCTCGACGCATTTTGGTAATTCGTTAGTAATCATTTTAACCAAATTTTAAAGTATATGTTTTAATATAATGCAATAACCTCTCATAGAGATTCACCAATTATGGATTTGTCCAATTTTACTACACTACAAAATTTAGAATCAGCCTTTGGTGGGGAATCAATGGCAAATCGTAAATACCTATTTTTTGCAGCAGTAGCACGTAAACTGGGTTTTTCCGATTTAGCGAAACTTTTTAAAGAAACAGCAGATCAAGAAACTGAACACGCTTTTGCACATTTTGAATTATTACATCCAGAACTTGTAGTTAAAGACGCAGCGGTTTTAACTGATGCACAAAAACGGGAAATTATCTCTCGTTGTTTGTCTTTAGCGATCGCAGGTGAAACCTATGAATATACAACAATGTATCCTGAATTCGCTGCTGCTGCCCAAACTGATCGAGATCATCCCGCAGCGGCAGAATTTCTCCAACAAGCTCAAGAATCTAGTGATCATGCTAACACATTTCGCACCGCAGCCCATCGTTTTGGATTGCTTAAATTCATTGAAAATCATCACGCAGATCGCTACACTGAAGCCTTAGAAGTATTAAACGGTGGAGAAGCTGTCACCAGAGTTGTCAGTGAAGATCCGCAAACGCAAAAATGGATTTGTAGACAATGCAGTATGATTTACGATCCGGTTACTGGTGATCCTGATTCGGGAATTGCACCAGGTACAGCGTTTGCAGATATTCCTGATGATTGGAATTGTCCTATTTGCGGTGCGACGAAAAAGACTTTTAAGCCCCTTGAGGAAAAAGTTGCTGGTTAAGATAAGTAAATATTGCAGTTTTATTTGATTCCAAGTACAGGCAAAATATAAGTTATTGGTGTCAGGTCATTAAAAACACATCTACCAGTAGTATCCATAATTACAGACACTTCACTACTATTTAATTGAGGAAATTACTGGAGTGAAGTGGACTGAATTTTTTTCAAAATTAAATATTGCTATATTTAGTGTAAAAATATTCCTACTGAAATAAGCTGCAAAAGAAAAATTATGACTATGTATCCTAACCTCAACCGGGCATTTGCTCATCCTGTACTAAAGGTAATTAGCGGTTTGAATAATTTCAATGCTGCTAGTGTGGCTGCAACTGTAAAAGCGGCTGATTTGGGTGGTGCGACTTTTGTGGATATTGCTGCTGATGTGGATTTGGTAAGATTGGCGAAAAGCTTGACTAAGTTACCTATTTGTGTATCTGCGGTTGAACCAGAAAAGTTTGTCACTGCTGTGGCTGCTGGTGCGGATTTGATTGAAATTGGTAATTTCGATTCTTTCTACGCCCAAGGACGCAGATTTGAAGCTGCTGAGGTTTTGGAACTAACTCGCCAAACCCGTGCCTTGCTGCCAGAAATTACCCTATCTGTGACTGTTCCCCATATTCTCACCTTAGACCAACAGGTACAACTGGCTGAAGATTTGGTGAAAGCTGGTGCTGATATTATTCAAACTGAAGGTGGTACTAGCAGCAATCCCATTCACTCTGGTACTTTGGGTTTAATTGAAAAGGCTGCTCCCACTTTAGCCGCAGCTTATGAAATTGCCCGTGCGGTTTCTGTACCTGTACTGTGTGCTTCTGGTATTTCTAATGTTACTGCACCTTTAGCGATCGCTGCTGGTGCATCTGGTGTTGGTGTTGGTTCGGCTATCAACCAACTCAACAGCGAAATCGCTATGATTGCTGCCGTGCGGAGTTTAGTAGAAGCTTTAGCGACTGCAAATACTCGCACATTTGCGTAAGAGGGAACAGGGAACAGGGAACAGGGAACAGGGAACAGGGAACAGGTAAGAGGTAAGATCAACATTCTCCCTGCCCCTTGACCCCTGCACCCCTGATCTCTGAACAATTCAAGATAAACAATTTTTCAAAGTATCAATGACTTTATCTTGTTGTTCTTGCTCCAATTCGGGGAACATGGGTAAAGATAAAACTTCTTGACTTGCTTGTTCTGATACTGGCAATTGTCCTGGTTGATAACCTAAATTTTTATATACTGGTTGCAAATGCAAAGGTAAGGGATAGTAAATCATGGAATTAACACCCTGTTCCTGCATTTGGTTTTTTACGGAATCTCGATATTTACCACTTGCACCATTACGTCTTTCTCCAGAGATGCGAATAGTGTATTGATTCCAAACACCAACTCCCCCAGGAAATTCTTGGGGGACAATAATATCAGAAAGTTGACTGAGGTGTTGGTAATAATAATCAGCGATTTGCTTGCGTCTGTTATTCCAAAGATCGAGATAGCGGAGTTTGATTTGCAGAATTACGGCTTGAATAGCATCTAAACGACTATTGACACCGATTTCTTCATGAATATATCTTACTTTACTCCCATGTTCTCGCAAAACTCGTAATTGTGTAGCGATCGCTGGATCATTTGTGGTAATTGCCCCACCATCACCGCAACCACCGAGATTTTTGGTAGGGTAGAAACTAAAGCAACCAATATGTCCAATACTCCCAACTTTTTGATTTTCCCAACTTGCACCGGTAGCTTGAGCGCAATCTTCAATTACTGCTAAATTATGAGCTTTGGCAATCTCCATTAATCCTGTCATATCCACAGGGAGTCCAAATAAATGCACTGGCATAATTGCCTTGGTTTTTGCTGTAATCGCTGCTGCTACTTTTTCTACATCTAAATTAAAGGTAGTTGCATCAATATCTACAAATACTGGTATTGCCCCTACCGCACTGATAACTTCTGTTGTCGCAAAAAAAGTAAAGGGTGTAGTAATAACTTCATCACCTGCCCCAATTCCTAAAGCGCGTAATGCTAAAAATAGGGCATCAGTACCAGAGTTACAAGCTACGCATTCGCTTACGCCATGATAAGCTGCAAACTGTTGTTCAAAATCTGTAATTGCTGGACCACCAATATAACGCCCAGAAGCCAGAACCGCCAAGACAGCAGCACTTACCTCAGTTTCAATGGTGGCATATTGTTGTTTAATATCAAAGGCGGGAATCGAATTTACACTTTTAATCATGAGGTTTTATTTT
>NZ_VIKZ01000001.1:154105-158505 GCF_009711985.1 Dolichospermum sp. UHCC 0260
CCGTACAGTTGTCAGTTGTCAGGATAAAGAAGGAAGAATTAAAAAGATTTCCCTGTTCCCTATTCCCTGTAATACGTAAAGTTTTTAATTGTTAAGAGGTAGAGAAACTATGCCAGAGCTAATCAAACTGGATATGGTAGATTTGGCGTTAGCTATAGGGTTAATGGCTATTGCCATTGGGATATCGGCGTGGGAGCAATTAGGACTAGAATTAAATTTAAGCGTAGCTACTGGTAGAACTATCCTCCAACTACTTGTATTAGGATACACTTTTGACTTCATTTTTGCCGTTAACAATGTTTGGGCGGTACTGGGAATTTTAGCAATAATTTTGACAATTACTGTAATTATTACTCGCAACCGCATCAGTCAAAAAATTCCACAAGTTTTACCTTTAGCTGGAAGTGCGATTTTTGTCAGCACGTCCTTAACATTGCTTTATACCAATTTTTTAATTATTCAACCAGAAAGATGGTATGAACCACGTTATATCATTCCTTTAGCTGGCATTTTGCTGGGTAATGCCATGAATGCAGCAGCAATAGCGGGAGAACGTTTAGTTAGTAGTATCAACCAATTTCCCACGGAAATAGAAACTCATTTAAGTTTAGGTGCAACTCCTGAACAAGCGATTAAGCCATATCGTAAAGAAGCGATTCGTGCTGCAATTATGCCGACTTTGAATCAAATGATGTTGATTGGTATGGTAACAATACCAACTTTTACCAATGGACAATTATTAGCTGGTGTTGCACCACTAGAGGCTGTATCCTATGAGATTTTAATTATTTTTATGGTGGCTGTCACAAACTTATTAACAACTATTTTAATTACCAAAGGTTTATGTCGGCAGTTTTTTAATTCAGCAATGCAGCTTATTCGATAATGAGTGATTGGTGAAGAGAAATTTAGTTGTAGGTTGGGTTGAGGTAACAAAACCCAACAGTTATAATGAAGGTGCATAGAATAAGATTCTAAGAATAATTGACCGCAGATGAACGCGGATAAACGCGGATAAATTAATAGATTTTGTAATGCTTTTTATATTAACAACAAGTTCTCACATATTCTTGAAAAACTGGAGATAATTTAAACAGAATTTTATATTCTTTGATTTTGGTTACTAAATACCGTTGTTTTAAGGATTGTAAACCATTATTAAAATCAACTGAGGGTAAATTTAAACTTTGTCTTAATTTTTCTCTGGAAATAGGGTTTTCAAATTTACTTAGTTGTAACCCACATTCCGCACCCTTAACTGTCACAATCGTTTATTACGGAAATTAATTAATAAAAAAGGAGTAAAAAATTACCTTTAACTTAAAAAAATAGATTTTGGATAGAAAAATTTATTAGATATATTCTCAATAAGGAGCAATAAATACAAGAGTGGTTTGGTAGAGAATTTTAATAATATAATTATATGCTGATAATATCAATACATAATTGTAACTTATGTTTATCTAAAAATAAAGTTAAAAAGGCCATGAAAATTTCAGAACATTAATTTTATTAATGAACCAAATGGTCTAATTAAAATATTGATAATATTGATAAATCAACTTATATATCTGTAGTAATTACGGCAAGCTTCCGGGAGGAATAGAAGAATGTATTTCATTTCTGATGTTAAATTATAAAATTCTCTTTTTTCTTGAAAAGTAACAAGATGAACTTGAGCCGATACACAAGTTAGGCATCTTAATATTCACAAATAAATAACCTGGCAGTTATTATCAACTACCAGGCTTTTGATTACTCAAAAATTATGTTATGGAGAAATTACAGAATACCCCAGAAGTGGAGAAAGCCTTGACCAGAAAATAGTTCAATCAAAGCTGCTGCTGAAAAACCAATCATTGCTAAACGACCATTCCAGATTTCTGCTTCGGATGTAAAGCCCCAGCGCCAACCGTTGCGATCTGTAGCTACAGGTGCTTTAGCTGTTTTTGTTGCATTAGTCATGATCAGCACTCCAATTAGGATTTACTAAGCTTTGTTGTCTTATGTAAATAAATATAACATTTTTCTGAAAAAAATAACATTTATTTATATTTTTTTTGCAACTATGTGTAGATCAGGATCTTATGCTTAAACCACATGGTCTGGTTCTAAAGCACAGGGATACGCCGAATCCCCCGTTTCTACCTGAATAGTAGAGTGTTGAATCCCGAAATGGTGTTCAAGTTCCTGAGAAACTTCCCATAAAAAAGCATCACCAGGATAGCCTTCTGGCATGACTAAATGAACTGTGAGTGCGGTTTCTGTCGTACTCATAGCCCAAATGTGAAGATCATGGATTTTCGACACCCCAGGACATTCAATTAAGTAATTTTTCACGGCACGGAGTTCAATTCCTGCTGGTACGCCATCAAGTGCCAAATTTACGGAGTCTCTAAGTAAATGCCACGTCCCAACCACGACAACAGCCACCAGCACTAAGCTAACTAAGGGGTCAAGCCACAGCCAATGGGTAAATAAAATCGCAATTCCAGCTACCACAACTCCCAAGGATACCAAGGCATCAGCAGCCATGTGTAAAAATGCTCCCCGAATGTTTAAATCGCTTTTGCGTCCTGACATAAACATGAGTGCAGTAGCAGTATTAATGATAATGCCGACCAGGGCAACACCAATAATAGTTTCTCCCGATACTGGATTAGAATCATTAAAGCGGCGAATAGCTTCCCAAGCAATAGCACCCATAGACAAAAGCAAGACCACAGCATTTACTAAAGCAGCCAGAATTGAAGAAGCCCGCAATCCATAGGTATAGCGGTGGCTGGGAGGACGACGGGCAAGGGAACTTGCACCCCACGCTAGGAGGAGTCCCAATACATCACTTAGGTTATGACCCGCGTCAGCAAACAAAGCCAGAGAGTGTGCTAAGTAGCCATAAGTGGCTTCAATAATCACAAATCCTATATTCAGTGCAGTCCCAATGGCAAAAGCCCGGCTAAATGTGGCTGGGGCGTGACTGTGATGGTGTCCATGTTCGTGGTGATGATGGTGGTCGTGGTCCTGTGTCATAGTGATGAGTTGGGAGTAAAGAACTAGATAAATACTATGGTTGGTACATTGCTATTGAACCTGATAGCGGTATTTTAGTGTGTTCTACTTAATACAGCACTTCCCGGTGTTATGAGGTACATATCTAGCGGGCAAGATGCCCGCACTACAAGAGTTTCATGATTCAACTTTGTACCTCATAAGAGCGGAAACCGCTGTATTTTAGTGCGTTCTACTTAATATCACCGCAAATACTGTACTTCCCAATCTTCAAGTTGTAGATTTTCAACTCTTTGAAATTCTCTAGTATTATGAGTTACTAAAATAAGATTGTTAGCTAATGCAATAGCAGAAATTTAAAAATCATAAGCACCGATAGGAGTTCCTAATTTTGATAATTGAGAACGAATTTCACCATAAATTTTAGCTGCTTTTCCATGAAAAGGTAAGCTGATATATTGAGGAAAAAAGAACTCATATAAAGCTAAATTTTGCTCTTGTTTTACACTACGATAAGCTCCATAGTATAATTCTGCTTTGACAACATCACACAAATAAATATTTTCACGATGAGTAGTTTTAAATTTATTAATTACATTTTCACTACGTCCGGTTAGAGGGTGTTTGAAAAGTTTTGAATGTATAGACTGACCCCTCTCCAAACCTCTCCCCTGCAAGGGGAGAGGCTTTAAAGCCCCCATTCCCTTGCAGGGAAGGGGGGTAGGGGGGTTAGGTTTTTGGAGATTACCGGTTTGATATAATACTTTTCAAACAACCTCTTAAATATTGAATACAGGTATTAGTATCTAATAAGTAAATCATCATTCAATATCCCAAGTTCTTTGATCACAATCAACTAAATTTTACCTAACTAAAACTTCACCTTCCCATTTTCCAGCAGTTTTATCAAAAAAATCAGCAGGATATCCTAATTCTTCTGGTGTTGGTATTTTTTCTTCAGAAGAATCAGTAATAATAATTACTAATTCTTGATTAGCTAATTGTTGGGGAAGTTGTAGGAATAATTTACCTTGTGCATCAACTTTCGATTTAAGTTTTATTTGCATATAATTAGCTCCTTAATATCTTTAATCATTATACTGCTTATTGTTTAGAAAATATTGGTCAAGTTACCCTAATATGCTAAAATTTAGAATACACTATATTATAAATTCATAATTAATAACATTCAGTATATGCCTATTATACCTAATTTATTTAATCAATTCTTGAAAACGTTCATCTTCCCGAATAGCATCAAAATCTGAATCAGTTTTTGCCCATTCTCTAACTTCAGGATGCAAATTAATTGCTGTTTTTAAGTTTTCAATTGCTTGTTCAATATTACCTTGCAGGGAATAACTATAAGCTTTATTGTACCAAGCTTCGTG
>NZ_VIKZ01000001.1:158826-184152 GCF_009711985.1 Dolichospermum sp. UHCC 0260
TCTTTTCTAACTCCTTGCAAATTACCTAATCCAAAAAATAATTTAGCTTTTTGTTCATCATCTATTTCATGTTCAATAATATCTATAATTTCTAGAATTTTCTTATTTGCTTCTTCATCCGTTAATTTTACATATTC
Organism: Dolichospermum sp. UHCC 0260; assembly: GCF_009711985.1. NCBI lineage: Bacteria > Bacillati > Cyanobacteriota > Cyanophyceae > Nostocales > Aphanizomenonaceae > Dolichospermum > Dolichospermum sp. UHCC 0260. The sequence goes on from NZ_VIKZ01000001.1 coordinate 158,964, forward strand.
CTCATAATTTCTTTCCTGAATAATCCTTGTAGCTTCTTGTTCTAGAGTTTTTGAATCTAAAGGAAAATCAAATAAACCAGAACGCCAATCAAAGAAATCGGGGGCGCGGTGAATAAAATATTTAATTGCAAACTGCGGTAATAAAAATATAAAACAAATATTAAAACTATCTCTAAACCGTTCTCGTTGTTGGTTGATATTAATTAAAAATGGTGGTACACTTTCCCAACTATAATGATGAGTTTGTCGACTATTCCAACCTACTGTTTTGGCTTCTTCGTATTTATAGAATGAAGACTCTAAGCCTGTAATAAATAATATATTGATATTGTTTTTGTTAGGTAATTTATCAACTATTGCATATAAATTCGTCACATCTTTATCTAATTTGATAACTTCTATATTTTTATCATGAATATCTGCTTTCACTTGACTAATTAATTGTTCACCTCCGGCCGGAGAACAACGCACAAATAATATACTAAAGCCGTCTGTAAACTGAAGTGTACGAATAAAGGCTTGATATTCTTCATCTTTTTCTATTGGTAAATCTTGATCCCAATCAGTGAGTTTAAGAGGCATAATTTTAGAGGATTTTTTAATAAAATTGTTATTAATATTACGACTTTAAAAACCTAACCCCTAACCCCTTCCCTACAAGGGAAGGGGAACAAAAATAGAAAATTCACAGCATCTAAACTTTTTCCTGTCCCCTCTCTTGTTAGGAGAGGGTTAGGGAGAGGTCTAACTATCCAGGATATAATTGATTATAGGCATCCTGAAATGTTTTTATTCCTTTAATTAGAGGATGAATATCATACCAAACGTTACTTCCTCCCTCTGATTCGAGATAGCGATATTCTAAAATACAACGATTAAATAATAAACCCCGATGTAACTGATCATTAACTATTTCTTTGGAATAATGAACATTTGCCAGATCTTTCCATTCATTCGCATAAATGGTATCTTTATATGTCTTTCGCAATTCGCTAATTGAACGCTGCAAGGCTTTGTCAGTAATAGGTAAAGACGTTGTATATTTGAGTGCTTCCTTCATTAATAATAATAAATTCCGCGCATGACCGCCACTCATTAAACATAACATTTCTAAAGATGATCTGCTTTCAAATAAATCAACAATAGATTTATTAGGATCTACTTTCTTTAGTCGTTTTTGGAGAATTTCAATAACTTTATCAAGTCCTGGTGAAAAAGGCTCATTTTCAGGAGTTTTTACCATAATCATCGGTAAAACTTGGGGAAGTCCATAAATCTCTGTTAATGATGCTGCGCGGTCAGAATAAAGTAAAGAAATTGGGATAGTATAAACTAAATGACAATCTAAATTTTTGAGTTGTTCATTACGGTCTATAAAAATTTCGTCATGATTGCTGCGGTTATCTGTTTTAGTTACAGGGACAATTCTATCTAGGTTATCAGCAATTAATACTAATTCGTGATATCCTGAAGGGAGATTTTTTTTAGCATCTCGAATAAATTCATTTAATGCCGTAGTTAAAGTGGTAGTATGGGGATTAATTAAATCACGAATTTTTCGGCGTTCACTGGGTTCACTTCGGATTTTAGTGGTAATTTTGGCAAATTGTGAAACCTGTGCTTCAATTGATAATTCATCTATAGAAATCTTTGTTTGTAATAAATCTTTTAGATCTTCACATCGTTCTTTTAACCAATTCAATACAGCTTGAGAATCTGTTCTATCTTTAAATGCTGTTAAAATATTGCGAGTGCAAGCTAAAAGAATATCTGTATATTGAACATCCTCTGGATCAATATCTGCTTCATCTGCCGCAAAGTAGACGACAAAAAAACCCTTTTCATCTAAATCTTTTTGTAGTCTTAGTAATTCTGTAGATTTACCTGCACCACGATGACCTGCATACAGTTGACAGGTTTTTCTGTCAGAATATAATATCTCTCTCCCTACCGCTTCCAATATATCCCCATCTCCCCGTACATCGGTACAATCCACATAAGCAGGATCTCCAGCAGGTAAAGGTCGGAATGGGTCAAAAGCGTTATATAGTCGTTTTAAAAAGGCAAAATCTGATGTCATAGTCGTAAATTTCAGCATCTAGGGTTATATTAACGCAAAAACACTGAGATTTATATTTTTATTTGAATACTTACCAGCATCCAGAGCAAAACCTGCATAAATGCTATACTAAACGAGTAACTCTTAGAGTGATAAATTTATGAGTTCACCATTTCCAGGGATGAATCCCTACTTAGAAAATCCTGATTTATGGTCAGAAGTACATCATAGATTAATTACAGCGATCGCTATTGCTATCTCTCCTACTTTGCGTCCTCAATATCGAGTAGCTATTGAAAAACGTACCTATAGACTTGATACTGAAGACTCTTTATTAATTGGTATTCCTGATGTAGCAATTTTATCAGTTAAACAAGCACAAAAACCAAATATTCATAAAACTGCAATAGCGACTTTACCCACAGAAACAGAAAATAAGGCGATTACTGTAACCTTACCATTACCTTTAGAAATTAAAGAAGGATATTTAGAAATTAGAGAAGTTTCTACAGGTAAGGTAGTAACTATAATTGAGATACTTTCTCCCACTAATAAAAAAACTAAAGAAGGTAGAAAATCCTATTTAGATAAACGGGAGAAAATATTGCAAAGTGATACTAACTTAGTAGAAATTGACTTAATTAGAACTGGGGAAAAAATGCCCATTGTCACCAGGATTTCTGATACAGATTATCGCATTTTAATTGTGAGATCCTATCGGTTTCCATCGGCTCAATTATTTGCATTTTCCGTCAAACAAACTATACCTAATTTTCCCATACCTCTACAAAAAGGAGAGGAGGAAATAGAGTTAAATTTACAGAATTTGTTCTTAGAAATATATGAACAAGCTGCATTTGATTTAACTTTAGATTATCATATTCCTCCTGTACCAGACTTGTTAGCGGAAGATCGAGAATGGATGGATATATTATTAAAAGAACAAGGAAGAAGAGAGTAAATAAAAATTATTACTGACATTGCCGTTAAAATGATTGATTTGGTCTTAAAAATCCCCGTATCTAGAGACCGGGGACTGTCAAAACCCTACTCTACCTCCACCACACTAATAATCCTCTCATCCCTGTTAAGTTGACAAATACTTTCACCCTTACTATCTTTGTTGAGATTAGGAACTGCATCTATTGATACGCGGATAACTCGCTCCTTATTTGTCAATAATGCGACCTCTGAACCTGGCTTTGCTGCTACCATAGCCGCTAAATTGTCCGTTTTATTATTAAATTTCACAAGTTGTACCCCTAAATCCCCCCGACTAGCCGCCCTTAACTGATTTGCAGCTATAATTTTGCCATATCCTTCTTCCGTCACCAGCAATAATTGGTTATATTTACTGACATTGACACAACCAACCATTTGCTGATTTTTCAAAAGGCGGAAAGCTTGTAAACCCATTGCAGCCCGACCCATAATCGGTAGTTGTTCATCATTGACCGGAAACCTTAATAGACGACCGCTAGAACTCGCCAAAATTAGATGTTCTCCGCTGCTGAGGAATTGGGTAAACGCTAATTCGTCATTATCTTTAAGCTTCAAAATTGTAATTCCTCGCCGTGAGAAATTCACAAATTCCGACAAAGATAGGCGTTTAATCCGTCCTTCCTTCGTTAACAGAACCATTTCCAACGTTTCGGGTTTTTCTGGCAACAAGAACCGAGTAATGATACCTTCCGTGTTACCTTGAGCGGTACTGGTAAGCATCGTAATCAATGGCGTTCCTCGCGCTGAACTTGTAGTGAGCGAAGTCGAACTACGTCCAGTAGTCAAAGGAATATCTCCCACCGTAATGGGATAGACTTTACCACCGCTAGTGAGGATTAACAGGTCTTTGTGAGTATTAGTTAATGCCGTTTGGATCAGGAAATCATGATCTAGCAAGCCGTTTTCCCCTTTTGTTTTTTTACTGTTAGGGGAAATCCGCCGCACATAACCCCGCTGAGTAACTTCGACAATAGTTTCCTCTAGCGGTGCTTCCGGTTTAGGAGTGGGAATTTTCGCTGGAGAATTATCTGCTGCGGCTACTGCTGCTGGTTTAGCCTTACCTTTCTCTTCGGAAACTGGTTTTTCTGTAGTGTGAATTATTTTCGTCCGTCGCGGATCATTGTACTTCCGTTTGAGAGTTCGCAAATCTTTTTTCAGAGCTTTGAGTAATTCCCGTCTGTCGTCCAGTAATGTCCGCAATATACTAATTTCCTGGTTAAGTTGGTCAAATTCCTGTTGTAAATTTTGCTGTTCTAACCCAGTGAGACGACGTAAGGGCATAGACAAAATGGCATCTGCTTGGACATCACTTAAATCTAGGCGATTACAAAGTGTCATTTTGGCGGTACTGCCATCGGGCGCTTGCCGTAATATAGCAATAACATCATCCAAATTTGCTAAAGCTTTCAGTAATCCTGCCAGGATATTTACCCGATTTTCCGCTTTTCCTAATTCGTAACTGTAGCGACGGTTGAGGGTATGTTCTCGGAACTTGAGAAATTCGTCTAATAGTTGTCGTAAGGTTAATTGGCGAGGTTGTCCATCAACTATAGCTAACAGAATCGCGCCAAAGTTAGTTTGTAAAGCAGTTTGGTGATATAAATGCTGGAGCAATTCCTGGGGATTTGTATCGCGTTTGAGTTCAATAACTACACGCATTCCGTCTCTGTCACTCTCATCTCGAATGTCAGAAATTCCTAGTAACCGACCTTGGTTGACTAAATCGGCGATTTTTTCAATCCAACCAGCCTTATTAACTTGAAAGGGCAGTTCAGTGACTATTAATGCTGTCCGGCGTTTAGTTCCCCTGGTGGCAGGAATTTCTTCCATTGTGACGATGCCGCGCATAATAATACTACCTTTACCAGTGGTATAGGCTTCTCTAATGCCGCCATGATCAACAATTTCCCCACCAGTAGGAAAGTCGGGACCAGGAATTAATTGAAATAATTTTTCATCGCTTAACTCTGGGTTGTCAATTAAGGCAATTAAGCCATCAACGATTTCTCCCAAATTGTGGGGGGGGACATTTGTAGCCATCCCTACGGCGATTCCTGCACAACCATTCAGTAACAAAAATGGTAATTGAGCCGGGAGTACGGTTGGTTCTTGTTGGGAATTGTCGAAATTACCAGTAAAATCCACGGTTTCGTCGGCAATTTCCGCCAACATTCCCTCATGTCCCACCGGTGCAAGACGGGTTTCCGTGTAACGCATGGCTGCCGGTGGATCATTATCAACGCTACCAAAATTACCATGTCCTCCCAGTAAGGGATAACGGCTGGAAAAGTCTTGGACTAGCCGAACTAAGGCATCATAAACTGATTGATCACCGTGAGGATGATATTTACCGAGAACGTCTCCCACTACACGAGCGCATTTTCGGTAAGGTCGATCTGGTGTTAAACCGAGTTCGTGCATGGCATATAGAATCCGCCTATGTACTGGTTTTAACCCATCTCGAACATCTGGTAAGGCTCGCCCCACAATCACACTCATGGCATATTCTAGGTATGACCGTTGCATTTCGGTGTGTAGGGCGGTGGTGATGACCTGTCCCTTGGAGAGAAGGTTTAACTGTTTTGCCATGAGGTTTTTCCCTGAATTTTGACTACACAACAGCCGTTAGAAGTTGACACGCTCCGCAATCACAGCATAACGGATTAAATAGAAATACTCACACAATCTTGATACTCATGAAGATAAAAAGCAGTAGTATTATCCTTGATGTGATCCAAGCTTATAGATTATTAAAAATACAATACAGATTGCTCAGGTGTTAACCCTATTTAGTATAAAGTCTCATGAAAACTGTTCTAATTGTGGAAGATGATTTAATTAATGCTCGCGTTTTTTCTAAAATTCTGAGTAAACGCGGGGGATTGGGGGTAAAACATACGGAAAATGTAGAAGAGGTCATGGAAATTGCCCAAGCTCGTGAAATTGACCTGATTTTAATGGATGTGTCCCTATCACGTAGTGTATACCAAGGTAAGTCTGTTGATGGGATCAAAATTACACAAATGTTAAAGTCTAACCGACAAACAGCCAACTTACCAGTGATTTTAGTGACCGCACACGCGATGGAAGGAGATCGGGAGAATTTTTTGAACCAAAGCGGTGCTGATGCTTATATTTCTAAGCCTGTGGTTGATCACCAACTGTTTATTGACCAAATTATGGCTCTTTTACCACCAGAATAGTCAGTTGTCCGTTGTCCGTTGTCCGTTGGCAAATTCTTTCCCCCTACTCCCCCTACTCCCTCTACTCCCCCTACTCCCTCTACTCCCCCTACTCCCTATTAGGGTGCTTCCTCCTGGGGCTGTGAGGCTGATTTAATTTGTGGTAATTCTAAGAATTTTTTGGTGTCTGTAAGTAAGCGATCGCCCCACAGGTTTTCTTTGAGAAAATCTAAGTCAGCATAACGGGAATCTATGCGGAGCGCGGATACTCCCATTTGTAAACTTTTTTGTTTATCGCCCTGATTATAGGAAGCTACGGCTAAAGCTAATAAAGGTTCTGCGGCTTTTTTATCAATGCTTACTGCTGTTTGCCATTGCTGGATCGCTCCGGTGACATCACCTTGTTCGTATTTGATTAAACCAATATTGTTAATTGCTGGCCAAAACTTTTTATCTTGGTTGACTGCTAAATTGAATTGAGCGATCGCATCTGGGAATTTCTGTAACATCAAGTAAGCATTGCCCAAATCAAACAACCCTCCAGAATAATTGGGTTTTAATTTCAAACCAGCTTGATAATTGGTAATAGCTCCTTGGTAATCTTTTTTTTGAAACTTAGCTGAACCCAACGCAAACTGCACTTCAGGATTTTTAGGATTGAGGGTTTGGGCTTTACTCAAGGAGGTAACAGCCTGATCAAATTCTTTATTTTGTAAATGCAAACTCCCCAGTAGCCACCATACTTTGTCATTCTGCGGGGCTAATTTCGTAGCCAACTGCGCTCTGAGCAAAGCTGGTTCAACCTGCTGAAACTGAGCTAATTGAGCCGCTTGCTGGGCTAAATTCAAGCCCTGTTTCTCTAATTGAGCATTATCAACTTGCACTGTATGCGGAATAAATGCTTGAGCATGAGCAGCTTTTGGCAAACTCCATACACTACAGGCAACTAAAAGAGAAATCAACCGAATATATTTTGGCACACTACCACCTACTAGTCCGAATATTGGAATCTTATCGCTAACGCCACGCTATCAGATAGATTGGTCAATTGTCATTGGTCAGTTGTCAGTTGTCAGTTGTCAGTTGTCAGTTGTCAGTTGTCAGTTGTCAATGAGTAATTTTATTCTTCCTTCTTCCTTCTTCCTTCTTCCTTCTTCCTTCTTCTTCTTCCTCCTCCTGACTCCTGACTCCTGACTCCTGACTCCTCTTCTCAAAAATGGGTAGAATCACAGTGAAAGTAGTACCTTCACCCAGATTGCTGGCTACTTGAATTTGTCCTTGATGATGCTCGATAATGGCTTGAGCGATCGCTAATCCTAATCCTGAACCAGTAGTTGTGGCTGTAGCCGTTTTCCCACCTTTATGACTTCGTGCCGGATCAACTCGATAAAAGCGGTCAAATAATTTTGGCAGCGCGTCCGCAGGAATACCAGAGCCAGTATCACTAACTTTTACTTGTAAATGAGAATTAGTGTAACGCATTCCTGTAACTCGATTTATCCCCTCTATTCTTGCTAACTCTACTTTTATTACTCCCTGGGGTGGAGTATATTGCAAGGCATTACCAATCAAATTTGTAAATAATCTGACTAATTGCTCCCAATTTCCCGTGAGAGTAAACCAGTTTTCTAATAATTCGGGATTAACTTCCGTCAACGGAGAATCAACTAAGTTCAAACCCAGATTAATTTGTTTTTCTCTAGCTACAAATTGTTGTTCTTCTACAACTTCCATTAACAAAGCATCAAGAGGACAAGATGAAAATAAATCTGTATTAATCCCACTATCTTGTCTAGCCAAAAATAGCAAATCATTAACTAACTTTCCCAATCGTTGAGTAAGTCGTTCTACTACTTTTAATTGTTGTTTATATTGAACTGTATTTTTTTCTTCTTCCCGTGCATCCAAATCAGCCAAAGCAATTTGCACATTAGTTTGAATCAAAGCAATCGGACTTCTTAATTCATGGGAAGCATCAGCAGTAAATTGTTTTAAGCGTTGGTAAGATTCTCCAACTGGTTCCATAGCTTTGCCAGATAAAAACCAACCACTAGCGGCTACTGACAAGATCATTAGAGTGATACCTAAAGCCAAATCAAAAATTAATTCTCTGCTAGGTTTCGTTACCTCAAACCAAGGATGACTTACTCGTAAATAGCCTAAAACCTGTCTTCCTTTTTCTATCCTTTTTGTAACTTGTCTAAATAACTGTGCAGATTCTCCCCATCCTCCCATTCCCTCTATTCGTACAGTTTCACCTGTATGATGAGTATGAATAGGAATATCTAATATTTGTGAAAAAGTTGACCATAATAATTCACCATTAGGACTAAACCACTCTAAATCAATCCGATCATCTTCGGCATTTTCAGCATTATTAGGAAAACTAGCTTCTACATTTACTCGCACTTGATTTGGTTGAAAGTTTATCGGTTCAATTACCAAAGAGCGCTCGACAACTTCCACGACATGATACAATGTATCGTCAATTCTTTCAATTAATGTACTGCGAACATACAAATATACTCCACTGGCAAATAATAATAGTAAAATCGCAGTTATAGTAGTGTACCAAATCGCTAACCGCCGACGAGTAGCTTGAAACAGATAAATAGACATAAAATTAATAAGCTTTCAAAATCGAGATCCCCGACTTCTTTAAAAATTCAGGGATCTATGTTCTGGGAATTACCCATTTAATACCATAACTCTGCTTGACGAGAAGAGCGACAGTCCCATCACACAGCCTATGTTCATAAACGAATCCATCAACTGAGGTATCTCCGTAAACGAAAATGATCTCCCGCAGTTGTGGTGATTTAGCTTCAGTGATGGATTCTTGTCCCCAAAGAACGTCATCCTCTGGAAGATAGTCGTCTTTGCAAAAATCACACAGCAGCCAAGATGAGTCCACAACGGGTGCTATATTACTAAGAGGTTGTTTGAAAAGTATTAGATGAAACCGATAATCTCCAGAAACCTAACCCCCCTTCCCCCCTTCCCTACAAGGGAATGGGGGTTTCAAAGCCTCTCCCCGCGTCGGGGAGAGGTTTGGAGAGGGGTTTATTTATACATTAAAAACTTTTCAAACATCCTCTAAAGCTAGTTTGTGCCAGCGCAAAATCTTCCGTGCGAATAAAATAAGCTGAATATGATTTCATAATTCCCATCTTTGCTTGATCTGATCGAATAAATTACCCAGTTTCTATTGAAACACTTAAGTAGGAAGATTTTATCTGAAAAAATAATTACAGCAGTGGCAATTCGCTATAGGAAAAATGAGGTTAACTATTAATTAGTATTATTTTTCTACACAAGTGTAAGCTGTTACGCAGCTAAACTTAATATTTTGCAGCCTAGAGTCCTGACAATAAGGCTTTTGGGCAAAAAAAGTAAATGTGTAACAGCCTATTAACATTTTTTCAGTTAAACAAAATAAGAGGCATTAGATTTTATTCACACATCCTATAATATCAGCTATCATGCTTACTCATACAGTAGTTCTGCTCGAGTAAAAAATAGTTCTCGGTTGGTATTTCCCTTACCCTGTGAGATTGAATATTTAATTATGAGACTTGTCGCCTTAGTTGCATCAAAAGGCAATGAAACAATTTGATCTTTGGAACCGTATATTATCTTACCAGACCAAACTTTTTTTGGTTTTTCGGTATTATTAGTTGTGAAAATAATTACCTCATAGATCAAATTATCTCCTTGTTTAGCTAGATCTTTCAATCCAAATTGAAGAAAAATTCCTTTTTGATTTCCACTTAAAGAAAAAACTACTTTCTGCTCCTGATTCTCTCCACGTAATTTAAAAATAGAATCATATATTCTATCGGAAATTGCAATCTTACCATCAGAAAATACAATATTATTAAGATAATCTGGTAAAACAGTTTCTTTCGTGAACTGATTAGCCCCTTTGAAACTACCTAATTCTACAGGCTTTACTTCCGCAAGACCAGGATCTGACAAATTTGGTTGAGATGAATTTTTGTATCTTTCATCTCCCTGTTGAATAATAATTTGAACGTTAGACTCTTGCCTATTTTCTTGCCTATTTTCTTGTTGCCCGTATACAGTTTTGTTTCCTCCAGTATTGTCTCCTTGAGTGCTTTTGTCTCCTCTAACGATATCTCCTCCAGCGGTTTCCTGCGTCTTTCCAGCAATATTAGTCCCGTTGAACAATGAATCAATCTTACCTTTAGCAAGTATGCCGAAAACAAAAACTACTAGAAGAGCAATACTTGACAAAATCCACTTCCGGTCTATTTTCTGGCCTGTCATACCCTGAATACCCTTAGTTACTGTATAATTAAAGCAGATTTCTGAGTAATTTGGCTTCCAGTTTATCATAACGTTGAAAAAATATCAAGAAATTGCTAGATATCGTCAATATCCAGGTGTTATACAAAATTGTGTAGCTTATCTACCTGATTTGGAGTGGTATTGGGATTGAAAATTTAAAATCCTATGATTATTCAAGCTTTTTGTAAAATACTTGTCTGAATAAAATATTTTTTTATACATAAAAATATCAAATCGCCAACTTAATCAGGTTTCTATACCAAGAATTGTTAAAATCTATGCCCCAGCCATTAAGATATTGATATTCATGCTCTATGGGCAATATCTGCCTTAATCTAGGTGATCATGGCAAAACCAAAAAAGAATTCTGATTCCATAAATCTGAGCGATCCACAATACTACATTAACCGTGAATTAAGTTGGCTAGAATTTAATCATCGGGTCTTACATGAGGCTTGTGATCCCAGAACTCCTCTGTTGGAAAGGCTGAAATTTTTGGCCATTTTTAGTTCCAATCTGGATGAGTTCTTTATGGTACGAGTAGCAGGTTTAAAGCAACAGGTAGAAGCCAGTATTAATTTATTAACGCCAGATGGACGCACACCAGCAAAACAGCTAGATGATATTCGTCTGCATTTGACTCCCCAACTCAAAAAACATAACGCAGAATTTGAGGAAGTTCTGCGACCACAGTTAGTAAAACAGGGAATCTATATTCTCGATTACATAGAACTGAATCAAAGACAGCGAAATTACTTAAATAACTATTTTGAAGAACAGGTTTTTCCGGTGCTAACTCCCCTCGCTGTTAATCCTGGTCATCCCTTTCCCCACATTTCTAATCTCAGTTTAAACCTGGCAGTGGTGGTCAAAAATCCCGATACTGAGGAGGAGTCCTTTGCCATAGTTAAAGTTCCGAAAGTCTTGCCACAATTTTTACCCTTACCACCAGAGTTGGGAATTCAGGAAGATGGTAAAACTGCTCATTGGATCGGAGTTCCCTTAGAACAAGCGATCGCTCATAACTTAGAATCCCTCTTTCCGGGGATGAGTATCCAAGAATATCACCCCTTCCGCATTACCCGTGATGCTGATCTGGAACTAGAAGAAGACGAAGCAGATGACCTGTTATTAGCTATTGAACAGGAACTTCGCAAACGCCGCATGGGTGGAAATACCGTCAGGTTAGAAATTCGCTCCCAAACCCCCCCATCAATTCGTTCCCGGCTCTTACCAGATTTGGGATTAACCGAAAGCGATATTTATGAAATTGATGGTCTTTTAGCACTGCGGGATTTAATGTATTTTCTGGCATTACCATTACCAGAACTTAAAGATCCCCCCCGTCAATCTGTTGTTCCTTCCCGCTTGCAACGGCTCAGAGAACCCTGTATTGATGCTGACGTTCCCGAACTAGAAGAAGGAAGAGACTTTTTTTCCATCATTCGTGAAAAAGATTTACTCGTCCACCATCCCTATCAATCCTTTTCTGGTACAGTAGTCCGCTTTATTACTAGCGCTGCCCATGATCCTCATGTTCTTGCCATTAAAATGACTCTTTACCGGACTTCTGGGGACTCACCCATCGTTAATGCTTTAATTGCTGCGGCAGAAAATGGCAAGCAAGTTTCTGTATTAGTCGAATTAAAAGCCCGGTTTGATGAAGAGAATAACATTTACTGGGCAAGGCGTTTAGAAAGTGTTGGTGTTCATGTTGTCTATGGTTTAGTTGGTTTAAAAACCCATAGCAAAATTGTTCTGGTAGTGCGCCGGGAAAAAGATAGAATGCGCCGTTATGTACACATTGGTACAGGGAATTACAACCCAAAAACTGCACGACTCTATACAGATTTAGGCTTATTTAGTTGTCGGGAAGAATTAGGTGCAGATTTAACAGATGTGTTTAATTTCTTAACAGGTTACTCTCGCCAAAAATCCTATCGAGAAATTATGGTAGCACCTGTGAATATGCGCGATCGCTTTCTGGAATTAATTAAGCGCGAAATTGAAAATGTCCACAATGGATTTTCTGGTCGCATCGTTGCTAAAATGAATGCCCTCGTTGATCCACAAATCATTGCTACACTATACGAAGCTTCTCGTGCAGGTGTACAAATTGACCTCATTATTCGCGGTATTTGTTGTTTGCGTCCCGGAGTGCCAAACCTGAGCGAAAATATTCGCGTCATCAGCATTATTGGTCGCTTTTTGGAACACTCCCGCATATTTTACTTCTACAACAATAGTCAAGAAGAAATATATATTGGTAGTGCGGACTGGATGCGTCGCAATTTAGATCGTCGAGTGGAAGTCATTACCCCCATTAAAGACCAAGATATTGCTAAGGACTTGCAAGAGATTTTAGGAATTATGTTGGCAGATAATCGTCATGCTTGGGAATTACAACCTGATGGTAGTTATATTCAAAGATGTCCTTGTGATAACTGTCCAGAAGCTAATTCTCAAAAAACTATTATGTCTATGACATTACGATCTGTAGGCATAAATTAAACTCTCATTAGTTGCAGCAAAAGTGAATAATAACCTCTGCCAATATCACCGACTTCTTTGATCAATTTTCTCATGAAAATAATTAATCAGAGAAGTCGGTGATCTCAACCATAGCTTAATTGACGTACCCTGCTGTAAATTCTTATTCAGTCAATAGATATATATATTTTAAATAGTCTTCAGACTTATACAACTATCAGACTAAATGTATATTGTTGAGGACATTAGACTTGATATTCGGTGATGAATAACATATTTTGGAGATGATGCACTATGATAATATGCCAGTTTCATAAGTGCTGAATCTGTCGCCCCCAGTATTATGCAAAAAAAACAGTTTTTTATGGAAAATTTGCATAAGAATTAACTTTTAGTGGCTAAAATTCATCCATAAGATAGAGTGAAGTATTTCACTTGTACTCATAAACTATAAGAATTCATATTTATTCTTTTCTGGAATGTTAATGTTGTCCCGTGAGTCTTCTAATTTGCGCGTTCTCATAGTTGATGATCATGAACTCACTCGTTTAAGCCTACAATTAGTTTTTTCTGTTCAAGAAAATATCCAGGTTGTTGGTTTAGCTAGTAATGGTCAAGAAGCTATAGAAATAGTTCAATGCTATCAACCTGATGTGATCATTCTCGATTTACAAATGCCAATTATGGATGGTTGGTCAGCATCTCATTACATTAAAGCTATATCTCCAAATACTCAAATTTTGGCTTATTCCTCTGTAGATGAAGTATCTTTTGGAAAAAACAAAACTAGGCATAACTTTGATAAAGTTTGCAAAAAAGATATTCCGACAAAGGAACTCATTGCCTTAGTCAGAGAGTTAGGGAACAGACATAGGTATTCTTCATTTCCAGAAGAAATATTGAACTCTGCCTAATCATAAATTTATGTAGGTTGGGTTGACCCTGGGAAACCCAACATTATTAATAATTAAAAAAGTACAAATTAGATCAGGCAAAAGGCAATTGACAATTATCAATTACCTTTTCTCCTGTCTAAATTTTAGATAACTAACAACTTAGGTTAATTATTTCCTGCTTGGGGAATAGTCCGTTTAAATTCATCAATTAAATCATCTAATTCTTCCAAAGCTTGATTGACATCAACCCTTAAAGTTCCCAAATTGGGTTGTTCTAATAAACTCAGCAACCGCTCACGTTTACCTTGAACAGTGCTAATTCGGTCTTTAACTGTCTGAATATCCATTTTTTTGCGTCCAGTTTTGAAACACTTCAAATCTAAAGTTAACGCAAAAAGGAAAAATCTCCATATCCCTTTCCCAATCTGCCACCAATCAGCGATGATAATAAAAGATGAAAATAAATTATACTAAGCTTAAATTATGCTCGGCGGAATTTCTTTGGGAACACTTGGTTTAACAGTAGGTAGTATACTCACCATCACAGGTTTTGTTGCCTACTTCATGGATAACGCTACCCTCAATCTAGTAGGATTTTTCTATGGTTTTCCGCTATTACTGGGAGGTTTAGCCCTAAAAGCTAATGAACTTAAACCCATCCCCTTCAGCCAAACTAGCACACCATCAATCCTCGAACTCAGAAAGCAACAGGCAACTGTCACACAAACTAAAATCCGCAAGGACATCACCCGCTTCTGTTATGGGCAAAAATCCCATCTAGATTTAGCCTTGGCTTATCTAGGTTTAAGTCCCACAGACGAAGTCAGACCAGTCGTCACCGGTTTGCGAGAAACCGAAATCAACGGCGCTTATACCCTAATCCTAGAATTCGATTCACCACTTATCACCTTTGATACCTGGCAACAAAAGCATGAAAAAATGACCAAGTATTTTGGTCCAGGTGTAGAAGTCAACATTAAACAGCCCAGAGAGGACTACATTGAACTGTCTTTGATGAAAACTTTAATCTAAAACCTCTATCCCGCAAGGAACTCAAGTTCCTTGCTAATAGCGCAAGTCATCTAAAGATGACTAAACACTTAAAAAAGTTCCTAGTCCGTTTAAACGGACTTCAGCTATTAGACAGGGAATTTATTCCCTGGCGGATGTCTGGTGGGTGTAAAAGCCAACTAGAATTAAATTTCTCGGAGATGTCTAATTGGGAAAGTGTCAAGATCCCCAAGATCCCCGACTTCTCAAAGAAGTCAGGGATCTGAAAATTAACAGGTAGCTAGACACAAATAGAAGACTGGAAGCAAGAAGGACAAGTTTATTTGATAACTTCTCTTCTGGAAGGGCGTTTTGGTAGTTTGGATGCTGAGTTATTTGGTTTGGTGGAAAAGATTGCTAATATTCCTATTTATGAACGCACTCAGTTACTTCTTTCTTTGGGTAATTTATCCCGTGAGGAATTGTTGCAAAGATTGCAGAATGAGGCAGTTTAGGATATATTGTTTAATGTGTTTTTTTATATAGTCCTCAGATTAGAAATCTGGGGCTATACAGACAAAGCCTACCTGCGTAGGCTATTTTTATGGTATAAATTAGTTAGTGAAATATTCGAGGTTAGCAAATGTCACCAATTCAGAAGATTCTTTTTGGAAGTCCAGGAACAGGAAAAAGCTATAAAATTCGTGAAATTGCTACAGATGAAAAGTTACTAAGTATCAAGTTGAATGAACAAACCAACTCTTTAGAAAATACGATTAAAACTGTATTTCATCCAGAATATACTTATTCGGATTTTGTCGGAAAGCTGTTACCACAAACTACAGGTCTTGGTTCAGTAATATATAAATTCTATCCAGGATATTTTTTACAAGCATTAGGTTTAGCCTACAGACAAATAATTGATGGTACTAATGAAAATGTTCTTTTAGTCATAGATGAATTAAATAGAGGTAATGCTGCGGCAATATTTGGATCAATTTTTCAATTATTAGATAGAGAAGATGATTATTGGTCAACTTATGAAGTTAATTTATCTGAACTTGAGATAGTAGGACTTTTTCAATCTATGGGATATAAAGCTAATATTACTCATGAAAATATACAGGTAAATGGTAATGAATTTAAGAGTTTTTATGAGATGACTCATAACAATCTAAGCAAGAATAACAATAAGGATGGTTTGCGTATTTTAGAAAGACTAAAAAGTAATAGTATTACTATCCCCTACAATTTATCCATTATTGCCACAATCAATACATCCGATGAATCAATCTATTATCTTGATAGTGCATTCAAACGTCGTTGGGATTGGGAATATGTAGATGTACCTAATAGTAAATCTTATGAAGATATACCGAAGAAAGTCCAAGATATTTCAGTATTGGTAGGTGTAAAAAAATATAAATGGCATGATTTAGTAATTAAACTAAATGAATTTATAAAATCTAAGAATGGTTATATCAGAAGAATAGAAGATAAACAGATTGGTTGGTGGTTTTTGAAAGCTAAAAATAACATAATTGAAGAATCAGTAATTAAAAATAAGCTGATGTTTTATCTTTGGGATAGCGTTTTTGCAAAAGATAAAAAACCTTTAGAAGAATTATTAGGTAAAAAGTTGATTACTTATGCTGATTTTGCTAATTTATCTATTGAATTTATAAATAAAATAAATCCAGAAGAATTTAAGGAAAATAAGGAAAATACAAATGCTGACAATTTTTAATTAATAATTTTCTATAAATCTAGACATAGTTGAGAAATAAGAATGATTAATTTTGGAGAATTAGAAATCAAAGTTAATACTAAATATTCTTTTGTAGGAATACAAAAAGAAGGTTCAAAACTTATCTTTCATATCCCCAAAGGATTTTCTGAAGATGATATTAACACTTTTGATGCAAAATGTGATTTATTCTTCCGTCTTTATCGAGTGCTAAACGTCTTTAAACAAATCTGTATTGATAAAGGACATTTTCAAACAGGAGTTGTTACCAAAGCGGATGATCGTGATGGAGTTGTTGAAGATGATACTGGTTCAGAAATTACATCTGATAACGATAGCAAGAACATTTTTTATTCTAAAATTGATGCTTTGGGAAGCATATTAGATGCTTATGATGAATTAAAAATACTTGCACTTGTTAGCAAATTAGGGAAATCAGAAAGAATAGACTACAGTAAATTACACCGTTATTTAAACAAAGCTGTTTTTCTAAATAACAATGCAATTTATATTGATGTTATGAATTTACCCCGAAAGGAGATACATTTTGATACAACTGATATAGTTGCTATGTATTGTTATATTTTGACGGAAATTAAGGAACAATTAAAACAAGAAGTTAATCCTGAAATCAACTCTTTAGCAGAAAGGTTTAAAGAAAAATATTTAGGTTATGAATATAGTTTATTTAATGAAAAATATTATCTGCAAGTTATTAATGAATTAAAAGATGCTTTAGAATTAATTGATCATTATACTCCGATTAAAGATAGTGATTATTGGGATTTTCATGAAGCTATTTATAAATTTTTGTTTGGAGAATTAGAAACTTCCATTCAAGGTAAAGTTTGGGGATTTAGTAATTTTCATACTATCTGGGAATCAATGTGTTTAAGCTATTTAGTTAAAACGGTAGATCCTGCTTTTATTCTTTATCTGGATAAACAATTTATATCTGATAAAATTTTAAATGAATGGAATAATTGTAATAAAATTATTGATATTTCAGGAATATTTAGAGTTAATGGTACTGATATATTTCCTGATGCAGTTATTGTTACAAACTTGATGAAACAGAATAAAATTCTGATATCATATCAACTTGCAGAAGGAGGACATTGGGATAAAGTAAAAAATCAAAATATTTATTATTATACTCAATTTTCGTATAAAGCTTACGCGTCGTATCATGAAACAAGTATAAAAATTGCCTATTTACAGCAACCCGGAGGATATCACACTTTTAATGAATTAAAAAAAATATTTCCAACTAATAATAGTTATATAACAATTACGTCACTACCAAATAAATTTTATTCTTATTGGGAGACTGATTACTGGAAAATACCTAACGAATTAATTCATAAAGAAATACAAATGATGTGTAACTTAAATCATATTTTTGTGGTGGCTATAAATAATAGATTTTTAGACTTTAAAGATTTTTATAAAAAATATCTTGAACCTTATGAAATTTTTACAACTTCATTATTACGAGATTCTGGTGGAAAGGAAAACATAGAAAAGTTATTTCAAAAATTCATTCAATTTATTTGGAGACAATTTAATATTATTGATATCAAATACTATGATTATGACTATTTTAGCAGTCATAAAAATATAGAAAAAATTAAAAAAGACAGTATTAGAAAACAATTCGTTTATGAATATGTACTACAAAAACATCTTGAAAAAAACAACCACCCATTAAAAGAACTAAATATAAAAAGTGAATTTTGGCTTCCCGCTTATTCTTCAACTCAAGAAACATTTACACCACTACCAAAATATATGGACGATTATATTAAATTAATAGGTGTAAATATTCTGACGGTAATTGACAGCTATTTAGAGACAGAAGAAAAGTAACTTAAAATACTATATTGTTGAGATAGTGAGATTTTGGAGGGGTGCGATCGCTTGAAGTAAGATTTTGGGAGTGCGATCGCTTTCAGATAAAATAAAATAAAGGTAAATATAGCCTAACATAACCTCTATGTCCTTACAAGAACTGAAAGAACAAGCCTTTCAACTACCTGAGAGCGACAGGGGAAACGCATCTAAATTTTATTGACAAAATACCATTTTTGTGTATAAACGAAAGAATCGGTATTTATCGTTTGATGGATTTTTTCAGAGTCATCGTGATGGTTTAAATTATTGTCAATAAGTAGACGTTAATGCAAATTTTTGGGTCATTATTGAGATTAAATAGTCCTTATTGATAAGATGCGTTTCCCCTGCTGAGAGCGATCGCTTAGAACTCATCCGCGCAATCATCGAATCATTGCAAAATCAACCCAGTCAAAAATCTGAACGGACTCGCATAATTAAACAAATGAAAGGTTTATTAAAAACCAATCAACCAGCACCAACCGATGAACAGGTAAATGCAATGTTAGAACAACATCGAGTAGAGAAGTATCTTTAGTGAAAATTCTCATTGATACCAATATTATTTTAGATTACTTATTAGAACGAGAACCGTTTTTAGAAGATGCAGAAATGCTATTTCAAGCAATTGATTCTGGGCAAATAATTGGATATGTGACTGCAACAACACTAACTGACATTTTCTACATTGCTCGCAAACAAACTCAAAGTATTGAACTAGCTAGACAAGCGATTTCAACGACATTAACTATTATGGATAGGCTGTCCGATTTGCACGTTGTGAAAGGTCAAATTGGACTGCATAATCTGTAAAATCCTGTACCAGCATCAAAAATTAGCCGAGTACCGCCTACTTGCATGGATACACAAGTCCTATTCTATATAGTTTACTACATTTATTTAATTAATAGCTAGTAAAGATTCAGTAACTTTACTGAAAATAACCTTTTCTAGTTTTGTCAAAGTTGCCTAAATCTACGGAAGTTTAAATTCCCATGTAGATAGCTGATTAAGTCCATGCCCATAAGTCAAATTATATTGCAATGGAGTAATACTGATATATTTTTTTTGAATGGCATGAACATCAAGGGGAATGTGGGTTGGTAAGTTTAATTCTATAGGTGGTTCTACATCTTCGATTACCTCTCCAGTTAACCAGTAGTAAGTTTTACCTCTAGGATCAGTTCGCTTGTCAAAAACATCCACATAACGTCGTACTCCTTGTCTAGTGAAAGTAACTCCAGCTATTTCTTCCCAAGATAAGGGGGGGACGTTGACATTGAGTAACATCAATTCTGGCAGTGGTTGGGCGGCAATTTTAGCAACCAGGATTTCGGCAAATTTAGCTGCTGGTTGAAAATCTTTATGGGTATGACTGGTTAAACTAAAAGCAATACTAGGAATACCTTCAATAACTCCTTCCATTGCTGCGGAAACAGTCCCAGAGTAGAGGATTTCTGTCCCTAAATTTGCACCTTGGTTAATTCCAGATAGCACTAAGTCGGGTGGAGAATCCAATAAAGCCCATAGTGCCAATTTTACACAATCTGAAGGCGTACCATCACAAGCCCAAGCTTTAATATCAGGATGAAACACAGATTCCACTATTTCCGCGCGAATGGGTTGCAGTAAGGTTAATCCATGCCCTGTTGCGGATCTCTCTCGATCTGGACAAACTACTGTCACTTCATGACCCGCTGCTGCTAAGGTGTTGGCTAGGGTACGAATACCCAAAGCAGAAATTCCATCATCGTTGCTAATTAATAATTTCATTTGTCAGTTGTCAGTTGTTAGTTGTCAGTTGTCAGTTGTCAGTAGGAAAAATCCTCTCCCCTACATCCCCTACATCCCCTACATCCCCTACATCCCCTACATCCCCTACATCCCCTACATCCCCTACATCCCCTGCCTCTTGTCTGTTCCCTGCTTCCCTGTTCCCCGTTCCCTACTATAGACTAATGACTAATCACCAATGACTAATAACTAATGACTAGCAATTTAGAAGACCAACTTTTAGCATTACGACAAGAAGGAGAAACAGCGATCGCTGCTGCTGATAGCCTAGAACGCCTAGAAGAACTCAGAGTTAACTATTTGGGCAAAAAAGGGCAATTGGGGCTGCTGTTACGAAGTATGGGGCAAATGAGCGCGGAAGAACGTCCTCAGATTGGGGCGATCGCTAACACTGTCAAAGAAGCCATTCAAAACAGCCTTGACCAGCAACGCACAACCCTGGAATCTGCTCAAATTCTGGTACAACTAGAGGCGGAAACAATAGATGTCACCATGCCGGGTATTTACCGTCCCCAAGGTCGGATTCATCCCCTCAATGGCATTATTGACCAAACCCTAGATATCTTTGTTGGCATGGGTTACACCGTTGCCCAAGGATCAGAAATGGAAACAGATTACTACAATTTTGAAGCTCTTAACACCCCCCCAGATCATCCAGCCCGTGATATGCAGGATACCTTCTATTTACCAGATGGTAATTTATTGCGGACTCATACTTCTTCAGTGCAAATTCGCTACATGGAAAAGGAAGAACCACCTATTCGAGTTGTTGCCCCAGGTCGAGTATATCGCAGAGATGATGTAGATGCGACCCACTCAGCGGTTTTCCATCAAATTGAACTTTTAGCAATAGATGAAGGACTAACTTTTACAGACCTCAAAGGAACTGTGAAAATATTTTTACAATCAATATTTGGCGATTTACCAATTCGGTTTCGTGCCAGTTATTTTCCTTTCACCGAACCTTCAGCCGAAGTAGATTTACAGTGGAAAGGACGTTGGTTAGAAGTTATGGGTTGCGGTATGGTTGACCCCAATGTTTTAAAATCTGTGGGTTATGATCCAGAAGTTTATAGCGGGTTTGCTGCCGGTTTTGGTGTAGAACGGTTTGCAATGGTATTACATCAAATTGATGATATTCGCCGTTTATATAATAGCGATTTACGCTTTTTACAACAATTTTAATGCAGGGGTGGGGTTTCCCCGCCCTTAATAATCATGAACCAAAACTCAACCAACCAAAAATTTCTTTAACTGTTAATTCTAAATTGATATTTTCCAAAATTGGTAATTTATCATCACCTTCATATATTTCTATTTTTTGTCCAGGAAATACAGCTAATACACTTTCTTCCTCTGGATTTAATAACCAACCTAATTCAGTTCCGTGACGGGAACAATGCAATAATTTCGTTAATACTTTTTTCTGTGGTTGTTCAGGAGAAAGAATTTCTATTACCCAATCAGGATGAATTTCAAACCGATTAGCAATTCTCCCAGATTCAGTTTTGGGGATTCTTTCCCACCGGAACACCGCAATATCAGGCACAATGGTACTACCACCAAAGGTACAACGTAGTTCTGGGAAGGCATAAGCAATCTTTGGCGTTTCCGCTACTTGATTAATATTGGTACAAAATTTAATCTGTAGACGACTGTGTTCACCTTGTGGCATAGGTTTTTGTAGGATTTCCCCGTTAATAAATTCTGATGCTGGTTTAGTTTCTGGTAACTTGAGAAAATTTTCTAGTGTAATCTGGCGTTCAGTGGCTATAGTCATAATTGGTAACTAGAAAGCATAATTATATTATCAACGATAATGTTGAAAATTAGTTTTCGGGAAATATAGCAATCCTATTTGATTTGTGATAGCGTAGCGTGCCGTAGGTATACATTGCTAAAGTCAGATCCCCGACTTCTTAAAGAAGTCGGGGATCTTGTTGGTGATTGGGGGACTTTAACTTGTAGAGACAATCGCAGTTTTGATCTAACTCCGCTGCCAAATTTTAATGGTTTTATCCAAACTTCCACTAACTAACATTTCTCCAGAAGCAGTAAAGGATAAAGCTGTAACTGTGTTAGCATGACCTGTAAATGTCCCTAATAATTCCCCAGATTGTAAATGCCACAATTTGATAGTTTTATCAGCACTACCACTGGCAATAATTTGTTCGTCAGGACTTAAAGCAACTGTATTCACACTATCTCGATGTCCTTTGAGAGTGTGAACTAATTCCCCAGTGGCTAAATTCCAAACTCGAATAGTTTGATCTTGACTACCACTGACTAAAAATTTAGCATCAGCACTTATGGCTAGGGAACTAACAATATGAGAATGACCCATCAGGGTGTATATTGGTTGTATATCTGGCAATTTTTTCTGATTGAGTGTTGAGGATGTTTCCCAAACTTTGATTTTGCGATAACTACCTGTAATTAAAATTTTCCCATCTTGACTTAATACCATTGAATGGGCTGCTGTATCATCTAAGGATAGAGTATTTTCAACTTGGCGATCGCGCAAATTCCAAAATAAAATCTTCCGATCATGGCCACCAGTCGCTAACATCTTACCATCAGGAGTAAACGCCACACAACGGACATCTCCATGATGTTTATGGAGAATATCAATTAGATCCAACGCCCCAGTATGCCAAATTTTAACGGTGGAATCTGCACCTACACTCACTAATGTTTGTCCGTCGGTGCTAAAAGCCAGAGAATTAACTTCATTAACATGATCAGAAATCACCCAAGGATATTCTGATAATGTCTCGATTAATTCACCTTTTGATAAATCCCATAATTTTGTTTCTCCCCTGCTACCACTAGCTAACATCGGAATTGTTTTGACATTTTTAGATCCGGCATCTTGCACTACTAATGTTTTGATAGCATAGGCTAAACAGTTAATACCTTTGGTATGTCCTTTCAGTGTTTGCCAGCATTCCCAATCACCAATAATCTTCTTTTGGGGATGATCTGATGGTAAGGTTTGAATGGTTTCTACCATCATTTTCTCATCAGTTATTGGCACATCATCTGGCTTACCACCCAGAGATTGTAAATACCAATTTAATCCTCCCGCATATAATAGACTACTGGGAGTTAGATAAGTTTTGGCGTTGGAAAAATCTAGTTGATTTGTGGGTAAAAAACCAGTAATTACAGTTTGTTTGTGGTATCCTAATTTGTTATTTCCAGGATAAAACAAACACAAGAAAATTAATACTTGGTGGTTACTGATATCTTCTTGACTAACAGACCAACGAATTTTATCTTTTTTAATACCGTTAAAACTTTCTCCATCTGCTACGTGAATTTGAATACTCACTTTTGGGTTATTAGCTAACAAATAAGTAAACTTACTTTCACTACGTAAATTTCCCTCATCATCCAAAACCATATTGTCTAAAGTGTCTTGTGGCACTTTTCTCACCAATTTTCCTAAGCGTTCTGTAATCATCCAATCAACAATTTGTTCACGGACAAGATAATCTTCTGCTTGACGTTGAAAATAAGTAGGAAAGGGAATGATCCAATCAGGATATTCAGGATATTCTGGTGGTATCGGTGGGGGATTTTTGGCGAGAATTTCAGCTTGCTGACGGGAACATTCGAGAATTTTTGTGAATGAATCCCCCGCAAATGCCATTACCTCACTGTGATAACCTTTAACTCGACTTTCTAAAAGAGAAAGATCCGCCGTTTTCGGTTTTTTCACCCGGTTTAAGAAGTCAGTTTGTTGCGCTTTTAGTAAACTAATCCAATTCATCTGCATGATAGTGGCACACCATTGCATACCCAAGATAACTTATACTAATGGAATAATTACTCAATTTATAACTTCAGCCAAAATTCAGTAATCATCACAGTCTAATAGAATACAAAAACTAGCTGAATTTAATGGTAAACATCAACCCCTACGGTGATTAAGCACTGCTTAATTTTATATAGTAGGTTATAGAGATTTCGATGATTTCCCTAAATTCTAACTAACCTAACTAACAATTTACTGTTTCTCTAGAAACACTTCTGAGTAGAAAAATAGTAAGCATTCACTCGTCAGTCGTCAGCTAATACAGCTTTCCGTAAAACACGGGTAATTAAAAGAATGCAGAATTTAGAATTTAGAATTTAGAATTTAGAATTACGTTTTGCAACGGGGATTTTACCCCGACGCAAAACCCGCTGCTTGTAGAAGCAGGGGACTTTAACCCCCAAAGGTAAGTTAAAACTTCCTCTTCTTGGCTATTCCTGCTTTTAGCTGACTCCTGAATACTACTGAAAGATTTTTTACACCCTATCCGATTTTCAAACATCCTCTTATTGATATATTCAGCATAACTTTATTAAAACAATAAATAATATAATCTAGGACTTGACTATCATAAAAATAGTTGTGTTGTTTTGATTTGTGAGAAGCATCAATATGTGTCATCTACAAAACTTTAAGTTTATCTGGAATCAAGACTATCATAAAAATAGTTGTTCTAATTTATGGGAAGCATCAATATTTGTTATCTAGAAAACTTTAATTTTGTCTTGAATCAATTTTAAAATTATGAATCATAAAAAAACACTCACCTCATTAGAAAAAATAATTCCTAATCAATTGCTAAATCAGATACAATATATTCATTGTAGTCTAGTTTCCTGGTGGATTTTGCATTGGGGAAGTCAGCCTTTAAATTTTTCTGAAAAATCAGCAATGGTTTTTTCTCCTCATCAAGATGATGAAACCTTTGGTTGTGGAGGCATGATTGCCCGCAAAAGAGAACAGGGAATACAAGTAGGGATAACTTTTTTAACTGACGGTAGAGGC